>DATLFF010000258.1:0-5181 GCA_035524915.1 Gemmatimonadota bacterium
GCCGGAACCGCTCCACCGCGAACGCCAGCGCCCCTGTCGCCATCCCCGCCAGCGTCAGGTACTCGGGCCACAGCTCCACCACCCCGTGCCCCTTCAGGAACACCGCGCGCACGATCACCAGAAAGTGCCGCACCGGGTCGGCCAGCGAGAGCCAGCGGAAGAAGGCGGGCATCGTCTCGACGGGGAAGAGGAACCCCGCCAGGATCACGGCCGGCAGGATGAAGAGGAACATCGTCATGAAGGCTTCCTGCTGGGTCCGCGAAACGGTCGAGATCAACAGCCCCGCGGCGAGGCCCGCGAGGATGTAGAGGAGCGCGGCCCCGAGCAGGTCCAGCGGGTTCCCGCGGAACGGCACCTCGAACCAGAAGACCGCCACCGCCGTCACGAGCACCAGGTCGATCAGGCCGATCGCCGCCACCGGAAGCGTCTTCCCCAGCATGAGCTCGGTCGGCGTGAGCGGGGTCACCATGAGCTGCTCGAGCGTCCCGATCTCCCGCTCGCGGGCGACGGCCAGCGCGGTCAGGAGCAGGCACATGAGGAGGAGCACCACGCCGATCACCGCCGGGACGTTGTACATGCGGCTCTCCAGACCGGGGTTGAACCAGGCGCGGGCCCGCAGATCCACGCCCGGCGGAACCCCGGCGAGCTCCATCCGCGCCCGGCCGTACGACTCGATCACGCGCGCGGCGTAGCCGAGGGCCACGGTCGCGGTGTTGGACCGCGTGCCGTCCACCAGGACCTGGACCGAGGCCCCGCCGGCGGCCAGGTTGCGGGCGAAGCCGGACGGGATCTCGAGCCCCACGATCGCGCGGCCCTGGTCGAGCGCTGCCGCCAGGTCGCCGGGTCGGTCGGAGCGCCCCACCACGGCGAACCGGCCGGTCGTCTCGAACGCCGCCACCAGCCGCCGGGACTCGGCCGTCCGGTCCAGGTCGACCACCCACGTCGCCGTGTCCCGGATGTCCGTGTTGACCGCGTAGCCGAACAGCAGCAGCTGGATCACGGGCGCCACGAACACGACCAGCCGCGTCCGCGGGTCGCGCAGGAGCTGGCGGCGCTCCTTGCGGACCATCTCGAGCACGCGGCGGCGGGATGGCCGGGTCACGCGATCCGCTTCCGGAACACGACCACGGTGAGGGACGTCGCGAGGAGCGCGAGCGCGGCCAGGGCCAACGTCTCCTGCCACAGGACCGCGGCGCCGACCCCCTTCAGGAACACGGCCTGCGTGGTCGTGACGTAGTAGCGCGCGGGGAAGAGGTAGGTGAGCCCCTGGAGGAAGGGCGGCATGCTGGAGATCGCGAAGATGAACCCCGACAACAGGAGCGCCGGCAGGTACGTCGCCACCATCGCGACCTGGGTTGCCAGGACCTGGGACTTGAGGAACGCCGAGAGGAACATCCCGAATCCGAGCGCGGCCAGCAGGAAGAACACGGTCACGATCACGAGGAGGAGCAGGCTCCCGCGGAACGGGACGCCGAAGAGCACGCGGCCGATCGCCACGGCGAGCAGCACGTCGAAGATCCCGATCGCGAGGTAGGGAAGGAGCTTCCCGACGATGATCTCGGCGCGGGTGACCGGCGTCGACACGAGCTGCTCCATCGTCCCCCGCTCCCACTCGCGGGCGATCGTGAGCGCGGTCAGCATGGCGGCCAGGATCGAGAGGATGACCGCGATCAGCCCGGGCACCACCATGTTCCGGCTCTCGAGCGAGGGGTTGTACCAGACGCGGGCGGAGGCCTGGATCGGCGGCCGGACTTCGCGCCCTTCCAGCACCGCCTCGGCCGACCACGCCGCCACGATCGCCCGCGCGTAGCCGAGCGCGATCGTGGCCGTGTTGGCGTCCGCGCCGTCCAGGAGGAGCTGGACGGGGGCGGGCCTGCCGGCCGCCAGATCCCGCGCGAACCCGGGCGGGATCGCGAGTGTGGCGCGCGCTCGGCCGTAGACGACGGGGTCCTCCACGTCGTCGTGGGACGCCACCCGCTCGGCCACGGTGAAGTAGCCGCTCGCGGTGAACGCCTCGACCAGGCGCGCGCTCTCGGTCGTGCGGTCGCCGTCCCAGACCGCGAGAGCGACGTCGTCCACATCGAACGTGATCGCGTAGCCGAAGAAGAGGATCATGAAGGGCGGGATCAGGAACGCGAGGATCAGGCTCCGCGTGTCGCGCCGGAGCTGAATCGCCTCCTTGCGGGCGATCGCCTTCAGCCGCCGTCCGTTCATCCGGCGACCACCCCGCCCGCTTCCCGGACGAGCGCCACGAACACGTCCTCCAGGGTCGGCGCCACGCGCTCGATCGAGCGGCACGAGAGCTCCCGCTCGGCGAGCCGGGCGGCGATCCGCTCGCGGATCCCTTCCTCGCGATCGGCGACCACGTGGACGGCGCGGCCGAACATGGTGGCGTCCTGAACGCCGGGGAGGTCCGACAGGGCGACCGCGGCACGGGCCGGATCGTCGGTGCGGACCTCCAGGATCGGCGTGGTCAAGTCGGACTTGAGGCGGGCCGGCGAGTCGAGCGCGATCCGCCGGCCGCGGTTCATGAGGAGGACCCGCCCGCAGCGCTCGGCCTCCTCCATGTAATGGGTCGTGACGAGGACGGTCGTGCCGCCGCCGGCCATCTCGGAGATCAGGTCCCAGAACGCGCGCCGGGCGACCGGGTCGACGCCGGAGGTGGGCTCGTCCAGGAAGAGGACCGCCGGCTCGTGGAGCACGGCGGCGCCGAGCGCCAGGCGCTGCTTGAGCCCGAGCGAGAGGTCCGCCGTCATCTGGCTCCGCCGGTCCCCGAGGCCCGCCATCGAGAGCGCCCACTCGATCCGCTCCGCGCGGCGAAGCCCGGAGAGGTCGTAGAGGCCGGAGTAGAGCTCCAGGTTCTCTTCGACCGTGAGGTCGCCATAGAGCGAGAAGAGCTGGGACATGTAGCCGATCGAGCGGCGGACGGCGGACGACTCGGCCTCCACGTCGTGGCCCGCCACGGTCGCGGCCCCGGAGGTCGGCGGGAGGAGTCCGGTCAGCATCCGGATCGCGGTCGTCTTGCCGGCCCCGTTCGGGCCCAGGAAACCGAAGATCTCCCCCGTGGCGACCTCGAACGAGAGCGCGTCCACGGCGGTGAAGTCGCCGAAGCGGCGGGTCAGGTCCCGGGCGACGATCGCGCTCATCCCGCGGTGACCCGGATGAAGACGTCCTCCAGCGAGGGGCGCGGGCCGGCGCCCTCGCAGTGGTCCTCCTGGAGCGCGCGCGGCGAATCCAGCGCCACGATCCGCCCGCGGTCGAGGAGTGCCACCCGGTCGAACCGCTCGGCCTCGTCGAGATACGACGTCGACGCCACGATCGTCACGCCCTCGGCCAGCATCTCCTGCAGGATCACCCACAGGTCCCGCCGCGAGATCGGGTCGACCCCGAACGTGGGCTCGTCCAGCAGCAGCAACGCGGGCCGGTGCACCAGCGCGCACGAGAGGGCGAGCTTCTGCTTCATCCCGCCGGAGAGCTTGCCGGCCAGGCGGTCCTCGAACGGGCCCAGGTTGCTGAAGCGGTGGAGCCGCTCGATCCGGGTCCGTCGCGCGTCGCCGGCCACGCCGTGGAGGTCGGCGTAGAACGCGAGGTTCTCGCGCACGGTCAGGTCGGCGTAGAGCCCGAAGCGCTGGGGCATGTAGGCGATCCGCGGCTTCATCGCCTCGGGGTCGCGGGCGACGCTCGCGCCGAGGACCGTGGCGTCGCCGCCCGACGGCGGGAGCACTCCGGCCAGCATGCGGAGCGTGGTGGTCTTGCCGGCGCCGTCGGGGCCCACGAGGCCGAAGAGCTCTCCCTCGGCGACCTCGAAGTCGAGCCCCTCGACCGCCACCGCGGCGCCGAAGCGGCGGGAGAGGCCGCGCGCGACGACCGGCGGCGCGCCGGCCGTGGGGGTCATGGCGCCGGGGAGAGCCGGACGTCGGCCGGCGTGCCGGGTTTGAGCGCCCGGTCGGGGTCGTCCACGATCCGCACCTTCACCTCGTAGACCAGCTTCACCCGCTCCTCCCGGGTCTGGACGTTCGACGGAGTGAACTCGGCCTCCTGGGCGATGAACGAGACCTCGCCCGTGAAGACGCGGTCGGGCCACGAGTCGGATTCGATCCCGGTCCGCTGGCCGAGCTGCACGCGGCCGATCGCGTCCTCGCGGACGAAGATCCGGACCCAGCGGTCATCGAGGTCCATCACGGTGACGACCGGAGCGCCGGCCGGGACCGTCTCGCCGGGATCCCGGTGGCGGACCGTCACCACGCCGGCGATCGGGGCGCGGATGACGGCGTCGTCGAGCCCGGCCTCGGCCTGGCGGACCCCGGCCTCGGCCTGGTCGACGAGAGCGCGCTGGGCGGCCACCTGCTCGCGGCGCGGGCCATGGCGCAGGATCGAGAGCTGCTCGGCGGCCCGGCGCGCCTCGGCGGCCGCGGCGGCGTGGGCGGCCTCGGCTTGCTCCAGCTGGCGGCGGGCGATGGCCTGGCCGGCGTGGAGCGCGCGGGAGCGCTCGAGCTCGCGGGCGGCGGTCTCGAGCCGCTCGGTCGCGGCGGCGAGCGCGGCCTCGCCCTGCGCGATCTCCTCGGGTCGGAAGCCGCTCTCGAGCTCGGCCAGCCGCGCCGCCGCCGCGGCGGCCTGGGCCCGCGCCTGGCCGAGCGCGCCCTGGAGCGGCGCGTCCTCGAGCGTCGCCAGCGTCGCGCCGGCCTCGACCCGGTCGCCCTCCTCGACCGCGACCTCGGCGATCCGGCCGGGCCGCGGGAAGGCGAGGTCGGCCTCCCGGGCCTCGACCGTGCCCGAGGCCCGGATGGCCTCGTCGTTGCCGCTCCGGCGGAGCAGCCATGCCAGGGCGAGCAGCAGGGCGACGACGAGCGCGGCGATGGCGGCGACCCGGACGCGGGGCTTCACGGGGCCTCTTCCATTCGAGACGCGAGCCAGTCGAGGGTGAGATGGCCGGCCACCCGCGCGCGCTCGACCGCGGCGCGGACGACGGCGGCGCGGGCTTCGGCGAGCGCGGCGCGGGCGTCCAGGAGGTCCGCCTGCGCGCCCAGCCAGTCGGCCTGGACGCCGGCCCCCTGGGCGAGCGAGAGCGACTCGACGCGCGCGACCTCCTCGAAGCTCGCCACCGCGGTGTGCAGCGCCTCGCTCCGCGCGCGGGCCCGGCCGAGCGCGGCGTCCGCGCGCTGGGCGGCGGCCTCCGCCTGG
>DATLFF010000259.1:0-2921 GCA_035524915.1 Gemmatimonadota bacterium
GCCGTCTTCAACCCGGCCGTCGCGCTCGGCACGACGCTTCTCGGGCTCACGGCAACGGGGAGCGTCTGGATCTACCTGGTCGCCAACTTCGCGGCGGCGGTCGCGGCGGCGCTCCTGTTCAACGCGCTCGACCTCGGTAGCGACAAGGCCACCGCGGCGACCGCGGCCGAGCAGGCGGGGCTGCGTGCGCCGGCGGAGCCCGCGCCGTGAACCGGGCGCCGGCTGCAACTCTCGATCGACGTCGGCTCTCGATCGACGTCGGTGCCACCGGTCATCCCGGCGAGAGCCGGGATCCAGGGCGGAATGGCAGGATGGTCTCCGCCTACCTGGAACCCGCGGCTGACCGCGGCCGACTTCGCCGGCCTCCGGTCCCCCGCCCAACCGTCCTCTGAGCCGTGCTTTCCTACCAGTTCTACAACCTCGTGCATATCCTCGGCCTGGTGCTGCTCATGCTCGGCATCGGCGGAATCGCGCTGTCCGCGCCGCCGTCGGTCGAGCGGGGCCCGGCCTGGAGCCGCCGAGCCGGCGCGGTGTTCCATGGACTCGGCATCTTCCTGATCCTCCTCGGCGGCTTCGGCATGAGGGCGCGGCTCGGGATCGTCCAGGGGATGAGCTGGCCGGGCTGGGTGTGGGTCAAGATCGTCGTCTGGGGGACCCTCGGCGTCGTCGCGTTGCTCCCCCGCCGTTTCCCCCGAACGGCGGGGCCGATTTTCCTCCTCGTACCGGTCCTCGCCGCGGTGGCGGCCTACATGGCGATCTTCAAGCCGCTCTAGCGCATCCTCCGCACCGCCACCGGGCTCGGACTCGAGGCGCCGAAATCCCTCAGGAGACGATGCGCGCGAGCCGCTCCAGGCTCCCGCTCCAGCCCGTCTCGTGCTGGTCGCGCGCCTCCTCGGACGGGAAGCCGGTGTGGCTGAAGCGCAGACGCGTTTCGTTCCCTTTTCCGGTCAACTGGAACACGACGAGGGTGTCCATCGGCTGCTGTCCCTCCCAGCTCCAGCTGTACGCGAGCCGCCGTGGCTCTTCGATCTCCCGGAACGTCCCGTGACACGTGTGGATGTTCCCGTCGGGGGCGTGCATCGCGACACGGTAGCCACCGCCCACGCGGCAGTCCCACTCCAGCACATCGATCCGGAATGCGTCGCTCGGGCCGAACCAGCGGGCGATCTCCTCGCCGCGCGTCAACGCGCTCCATACGTCTGCGATCGGCGCGCTCAAGCTGCGCTCGAGCTTCAGCTCGGTGGCCGTCTTCGTCTCGTTCGTCATTCGTCTTCTCCGGGTCCGGTTGGGGTGGAGGTTTCCAGGTGCCGGGCGAGACGATCGAAGCTCGCCTCCCAGAACCTGCGGTGCTGCTCGATCCAGTCCTCGGCCCGCCGCATCGTCTCGGGCACGAGCACACAGCGGTGGACACGTCCTTCCCGTTCGCGACGGATGAGCCCCGCGCGCTCCAGCGTTCGCACGTGCTTCGTCACGGCCGGCTTCGTCATCGCGTACGGCCGGCCGAGCTCGCCGACGGTCGCCGGCCCCCGGCACAGCCGCTCGACCATGCCCCGGCGGGTCGGATCCGCCAGAGCGAGGAAGAGTGCATCGAACTGTGCGCCGCGATAGTTAACCATAAGGTGTACTATAGGCGCCGGAGGCCGGGTCGGCAAGAGTGTCGCCGGCAAGGCGGCTACAGGCGGCCGAGCGCCCGTCGCGAGCGTCGGCGCACACGGACGATGTCCGGGGGACACCGCGCGACCGGCGCCGAGCCACTACCCGGACGCTGGAGCGGGAGGACTTCCTGGAGGCGGGGGTCGATGTCCGATCAGGGGTGATGTGAAGGTCGGTCTTCCCGAATTCGTTGCCCGGCCCGGAGGTGGCCTCTAGCTTGGTCGCTGAAGGATACCCGCGTCGGCGGCCGCGGGTGAACGGGTCACGAATCCTGACGAGGGCATCGCATGCGCGTGGACGTGGCGGTCACTGTCGGGGCGCCGAGCGAGGCGGTCTGGTCGGTCGTTTCCGACATCGAGGGGGCGACGACCACGCTCTCCGCCGTGGAGGAGATCGAGGTGGTCGAGAACCCGGGCGAGGGCCTGCTCGGGTTCAAGTGGCGGGAGACGCGCACGATCTTCGGGAAGCGGGCGACCGAGACGATGTGGATCACGGAGGTCGAGGACGGGGTCGGGTACGTGACCGAAGCGCGCAGCCACGGCTCGATCTACCGGACGCGGGTCCGCGTCGATGAGGAGCCCGGCGGCACCCGTCTGTCGATGACCTTCGCGGCGCAACCCGTGAGCCTCGGCGCGAAGGTTCTCTCCACCCTTCTCGGATTCGTGATGAAGCGCTCGGTGCGGAGCGCGCTCCTTAAGGACCTCCGCGACATCAAAGCGGCGGTCGAGTCGCGGCAGCGGTGAGATCTGCCGGCGGCCGTGGAAGGCGGCGGCCGGGCCGGCGGTATGGCACTCGCGGGGCTCCCGGCTCATCTTCCGGGGGTGGCTCGCTCCCGCACGTCCGCGCCGTTACGCCCCGTCCGACGAGCACCGCATCCACCCGGGAGGCATTGATGAAGTCGTTCGCCACCTCGATCCTGATCGTTGCCGCCGCCACGCTCCTCCAGGGGGCGTTCTCCCCCGCGCAGGCGCAGCCGTACACGGCCCACCCCTCCACCCAGGCCCCGGATCGCCTGGTCACCCTCGAGACGCTGGAGCGGTGGGAGCGGGAGCTGTCCAACTGGGGGCGCTGGGGTCCCGACGACCAGCGCGGCACGCTGAACCTCATCACCCCCGAGAAGTCGCGGCAGGCGGCGGCGCTCGTGCGCGAGGGCATCACGGTCAACCTGCACAGCAACCCGTTCAAGCGGAGCGGCAGCGACACGGGCGGGTTCGGGGAGAACGTACACCGGATGGCGCGGATCAACCCGCAGACGGGCGAGCCGCAGG
>DATLFF010000260.1:0-4513 GCA_035524915.1 Gemmatimonadota bacterium
ATGTGGTCGTTCCGCCCCTCCACGTAGGGGATCGAGCCGACCTTGTCGGCGGTGTCGGTGAGGATCGAGCGGACCTCCTCTTCGCGAAGACCTCCGTTCGCCGCCAGGACGAGCGCCGCCGCCGCCGCGACGATCGGAGTCGCCGAGGACGTGCCGTTGAAGTCGGGAACGTGGTCCTCCTTCGTGAAGCCGGGCGCGCCGAGGTTGTCGGTGGTGTAGTTGTCGACGCCCGGCGCGGCCAGGTCGATTTCGGGACCGTAGCTCGAGCCCCACCACCGCTCGTTGTCGGCGCTCTTCGTGGTCTTGGGCTCGTCGTATTCGTTCGACGCCGCCACCGTCAGGACGTCGGGCAGCGTGCCGGGAAAGTCGATCCGGCCCTGAAAGACCTCCTCGTTCCCCGCCGCCACCACGATCACGCACCCCTTCCCGCCGCGGCCCTGCGTCCGGGCGCGCTCCAGCGCGTCGGTGATCGAGCTCGACTCGAGCACGCCGCCCCAGCTGTTGCTGAGCACGTCGGCGCCGTTCTGCCACGCCCAGTCGATCCCCCCGGCGATCCATTCGTTCCGCGTCACGAACGCTCCTGCCTCGGTGGGCGTGTAGCCGATCCGCACGCACACGAGCGAGCATCCCGTCGCGATTCCGCGGACACCGGTCTCCCCGTCGCCCACGCCCGCCGCGAGGCCGGCGCAGGCGGTCCCGTGGGCGTCCCACGGCTCGGGATCGCCGGTCGCCGCCTGGCCGCAGGCGTCGTGGCTGGCCGCCATGGCGGCCGCCAGGTCGGGATGCGCGCTCTGCACGCCTTCGTCCAGGATGGCGATCCGGATCTTCGGATCCCCGGGCTGGACGTCCCACGCCTGCCGCGCGGCGGTCGACCCGAGCGCGTACTGCCGGCCTGTCCCTCCCCCGTTTCCGGAACCGGCCGAGCGCCTGGGGCTGGTGTGGCCGATGGTGACGAAGTCGGGCTCGGCGTAGCGGGCGCCGGGCGTCGCCCTCATCCCGGCGCAGGCCTCGAGCGCGTCCCGGCCCGGGTCGAGCCGCACCACCAGACGGTCCGGGTGGCACTCGACCACCTCCGCACCGATCGCGGCGAGCGCGGCATCGATGTTCCCGCCGGCGTCCAGGCCCACCGTGATCCGGTCCGTGGCCACGGCCAGGACCCGCCCGTGGCGGAAGACGGGAGCCACCCGGTGGACGTCGGTGTGCGCGGCCGTCCGCTCCATCGCCGCGGCGTGCCGTTCGTGACGCGGCCGGGCCACGTGCGCCACCGGATGGAGCGTGAACCGCTCCCCCGGGAGCTCGATCCGCCGATCCCAGGGTCCGAGACCGGCGCTCGCCGCGGCCGCGGCGCGGGCCGGACGGGAGACACCTTCCCGGTAGCGCACCGCGAGATGGTCGCTGTGGAGCTCGAGCGGGATCGTCCGCCCGTTGGCGATGTACTCGTGCGACACGCGGCCTCGGGTCGGGGGACGAGCGTCGGAGCGCCGGGCGCGCCGCCGGTCCGACCCGGCGCGCGCGTCCACCTGGATGATAGTGGGGATTTCCGCCGGAGTCGGCCAGTCCCCGGAGACGCGGTCCGGCGGCCGGCGGCTGAAACCGCTCGCCGGGCCTCTCGTATGGGGACTGACCGCAGCCCTTGCCGCATTCAACGACAGGAATCTCCCATGCGCCCGCCGAACCCGCTCCTCCACGTCACCGCGCTCGCCTGCGCCGCCCTCTGGACGCCCACCCCGGCGCCGGCGCAGGAGCCGGTCGTCGCGATCACCGGTGTCCACGTCGTCGACGTTCGGCGGGGGACCGCGCTCCCCCGGCGCACCGTGGTGATCGAGGACGGCCGGATCCGGTCCGTCGAGGAGAATGGCGCGGTGCCGGGCGCCGCCGTCGTCGTGGACGGGACCGGCCGCTACCTGATCCCCGGCCTCTGGGACATGCACGCCCACGTGCGCCACCCCGCGGCCCCCGCCGTGCTCCTGCCCCAGTACCTGGCCCACGGCGTGACCGGAGTCCGCGACATGGCGTCCGACTGCGACGGCCCCCCGGAGGAGGGCGCGGCCTGCATCGCCCGGCTGCGGGAGTGGCGCGCGGCGATCGAGGCCGGGGAGATGATCGGCCCGCGATTCCTGGCCCTCAGCAGCTTCCCGCTCAACCCGCCGTGGGACTACGCGGTGACCGAGGAGCAGGCCCGCGGCATGGTGGCCGAGCTGGCCGGCCGCGGGATCGACCTCCTCAAGGTGTACTACCGGCTCTCTCCCGAGGCGTTCGCCTGGTTCGTGGACATCGGCCGCGAGCACGGGCTGGACGCCGGCGGCCACATCCCGCTCCGGATGACGGTCGCCGAGGCCTCCGCCGCGGGGCTCCGGAGCCTCGAGCACGCCCGCGACTTCCTGTTCGACTGCTTTCCGGGCTCGGCCGAATTCCGCGCCGCCGCGCGCTCCCAGAACCCGCCGTCCGACGTGATGCGGTCGATGGTGGACGATCACGACCCCGCGATCTGCGACGCGACCTTCCGCGTGATGGTCGAGAACGACACCTGGTACGTGCCCACCCACGTCACCCGCCGGATGGACGCCTTCGCCGACGATTCCGTCTTCCGCGCCGACCCCCGCCGGAAGTACATCCCCGCGCCCGTCTGGGCCGAGTGGCAGGCCGACGCCGACCGGATGGTGGCGCTGGACCCCTCGCCGGAGGGCCGGCGGGTCGTGCGCGGCTTCTACCAGACCGGCCTCGAGCTGACCGGGCGGGCTCACGCCGCCGGGGTCGGGATCGTCCTCGGCACCGACGCCGGCGACACCTACGTCTTCCCCGGCTCCGGCGCGCACGACGAGCTGGGGGAGCTGGTGAAGGCGGGCCTCACCCCGGCCGAGGCGCTGGCCGCGGGCACGATCCGCGCCGCCGAGTTCCTGCGGATGGAGGAGGACTACGGCGCGATCGAGCCGGACAAGCGGGCGGACCTGGTGCTGCTGGGCGCCGATCCGCTGGCCAACATCGGCGCCGTCCGCGAGATCGAGGCCGTGATCCTCGGGGGGCGGGTGTTCGACCGGGCGGCGCTGGATGCGATGCTGGCGGCGGTCGAGGAGGCGGTGGCCGACTTCGAGGAGTAGCCCCGCGGGGGTCGGGCGCGGCCGCGTTGGCGACGGGGCGCGTTGACGCCCACGCCCACCGGGGCATGCCGCCCCCAGAGCTTCCCCCGGCCGGGATGGGTCGGGCACGATCCCGAGCGGATCCGGGACGACTCGGTGGCGACGCTCCGCTCGCGTTGGTCCAGGTCCTGGAGGAGCGGCGGCTGCGGCTCTTCGGCCCCCGCAGGAGCCGGTCCGCGCCGCCGCCACCTCCGCGCAATCCGGCGGACCGGCGGTCCGGACCGCGGCCGCCGGGAGACCGCCTCACCGACGGATGACCACTCCCAGCCCGAGGGTGTAGGGCATCTCGTCGCGCAGATCGCCGTCCAGCGGCACGCGGAGCTCCAGCACCGGCCGCGCCGCGCCGAAATCGTACCCCAGCACCCCGCCGGCCTGGTGGACCGTCCGTTCGCCGAGGCCGCCCTCCTCGGTCAGGATCGCTCGTCCGGTCACCCCCGCCCCGAACACCAGGCCCTGCTCGTACCACGCCTGGACCCCGTACAAGGCCATCACTTCGACCTCGCCGTCGTCGACGGGAACCCACACCGATCCCGCGCCTCTGAACCGTGCCGACCAACCCGACGGCCCGGCCGGACAGCCGTGGACGACGCCGAGCGTGACGGGCAGAATGTCCGGAGCGAACGCCTCCGCCCGATCGACGAAGTCACCGAGGAATCCGGTGAACACGCCGAGGTTGTCGTCCGATGCCAGCGGCGCCCGCGCGCCGATCTCGCCGCGGGTGCACCCGCCCTCGGGCCCGAATTCCAGGCCGAGGTACGGGTTTCCGAGGCCCGTCGCACCGGTCTCGTCAGAGGCGTCGAGGTCGAAGTCCCCGTGGGCGAAGGGGAACTCGGCGACCAGCGCCATCCCGCGGCGCACCGGGAACCGCGCCCCGACCTGCCACACCGAGGTCGCGAAGCCGGCGTCCTCCATGTCGGGTCGGAGAGCCTCGAGCCAGATCGTGCGCCCGTCCGCAGCCGGGAGCCACGCGGACTGGGCGCGGAGGGGGAGGGGAGCGAGGGCGAGGACGAGGACAACCAGCGCCATCGTCGTGATCGTGCACCGTGACATGGGACCTCCTGGTCCGGGGTTCGAGCCGTGCGGCGATCCCTCCGCCGCGGGGACGAGCCCATTGTGGAGGGCCGGCGTTCCCTGGCTCTTTCCCACCGGTGTCCCCTCGATTCCCCTTTGACGGCCCCCCTGGACCGTGGCATGATCAGGCCGTGAACGGTCGCGTCCCACCCGCCCGCCCGTGACGCGCGAGATCCTGCTCGCGCTGGACCAGGGGACCACGTCGACCCGTGCCATCGCCTACGATCGGGCGCTCCACCCGCTCCGGGTGGCCCGGCGGGAGCTCCCCCAGAGCTTCCCCCGGCCAGGATGGGTCGAGCACGATC
>DATLFF010000261.1:0-11809 GCA_035524915.1 Gemmatimonadota bacterium
GCCAGGCGGCCGCGGCCGCTCGGTCCTCCTCCGTCAGGGCGCGGTCCAACCGCCGGAGCCCCCACCGGGCCACCCACGCCTCGGCCGCCCCCGCCCAGGCCCTCGCCAGCCCTCCGCCGACCGGGGCCCGGGCATCCCGCAGGAGCCCCCGCGTCTGCGGCCAGAGCCGCTCGATCCGCGCCGCCACCGCCCTCGGACCCGGCCCCTCGCCCCGGACCCCGCGAACGCCGGCGGCCAGGCCCGCGGCCAACCCCCCGAGCGCCGCCAGGTACCCGGCGGGCCGCCACGCGCTCCCCGCCGCGCCCGACTCCCAGGCCACCAGGAACGCCGCCAGGCCGGCGCCGACGGCGAGCGCGGCCCAGGCGCGACGAACGTGAACGCGGCGGCGGGAGCGGGCGGCCAGACGCGTCAGGACGGCGCGGAGCGGAAGGTCGGTCGGGAGGCGGTCGTCGAAGTCGGGCACGGGCGGGTCGCGGTCGGGGGCGGCGCGCTCGATCGCGTCCGCCCCATCGGATGGGTCAGGGTCGATAGGTCACTCCGACCGCGTAAATGTTCTTCGAGTAGAAGTCGTTCAACGTGATCGACTCGTTCCGGTAGCGGGCGTAGCGCGCCTCCACCGAGTAGGCGGGCGTCACGTCCTTCACCACGCGGAAGAGCAGCAGGTTGTTCTCGGCCTCGCCGATGTCCAGCGATCCCGCCGTGATGCTCGGCACCGGCTCGGTGAACGAGCGCAGCTCGAGCTGTCCGGACGCGTGGACGAACAGCCCCCAGGGCCCCTGGTGGAGCAGCTGGAGACCCACGTTGTGGCTGTACCAGGAGAAGCCGAACGAGTTCGAGTCGTTGTACCGGTAGTTGTAATCGGCCACCACGCCCAGGGTCCCGAACCAGCGGACCTCCACGCCCAGGTCGTGGAGCCGGTCCTCCTGACGCGCCCGTGTCGGGCCCAGGATCCCCGACGGGTCGTCTCCCGGCTCCAGTTTTCCGCGGCCCGAGTACCGGACGCGGTCGTAGGAGTACGACCAGGTGGCCTCGATTCCGTGGCCGTACTCCTTGATCAGGAAGACGTGTCCTCCCACCGTCTCGTTTCCGAAGAGCTGATCCAGATTCCGGAACTCGATGTCGCTGAAGCGGGCGCCTGCTTCGATGAAGGCCGACCGGTCGGGGATCAGCGGTTCGAGGTTGACGATGCCGGACACGCCGGTCGAGTAGCGACGGAACGCGTCCTCATTGATGAAGAAGAACTCGTCCTCGGTCCAGCGCCGGTCTTTGATCCCGGCCCGGGCCGACACCGCGAAGTCGTCGGTGACGCGCCGGGTGTAGTTGAGCGAGCCCTCGCTGACCAGCTGGCTCGAGACATCGAGCTCGCCCTCGGCTTCCGCCTCGTCCTGCGCCGGACCGTCATCCACCAGCCCGAAGTGGCGCTTGTAGCCCCCGTGGAAGGTGAACGACAGGCGCTGCTCGCCGCCCCCCCACTCGAGATCCCCGCGGTAGGCCAGTTTCGCCACCTGCGCCCGGATGGGGTCGGTCTGCGCCACGCTCACCGTGGCGCCCGTGGCCTCGTTCACGTTGTCGTCGAACTCGTACGTCAGGTGGAGGTCCTGGTTGTAGCTCCAGGGCGACGCCTGGGCGCGGGCCTGCTCGGGCGCCGAAAGCGCGGCAACGACCGCGAGCGCGAGGGCGCCGGCCGCGAACCTCCCGCGGGACCGACGCGTTTCGTCGACGTGTGAATTCAAGGAAGTCCTCCTCGGCATCGGTTAAGGATAAAACTCTCGCTGCGCCTGGGCGAACAAATCCGCCTTCTGTTGGTATTCCGCGAGCCGGTCCCGCAGCTCCAGTCGCCGCTGCTGGAGCCGCCGCATCCGCTGCTGGGGACTCTCGCCGAAGGGGTTGTCCTGCCCCCCGGACGCGCGCCCCGGCTGCTGCTCCAGCATCTGCTCGAACTCGTCTCCCTGCCCCTGGTCGTCGCCCCAGAGCTCCAGGTCGCGCTGGAGCCGCGCGACCTCCTGCTCCATCCGGCGCTGGCGGTTCTCGTTCTCGATCAGGTTCTCGATCGACGCCAGCCGCGTCCGGATCTCGGCGACCGCGTCGAGGGCGAGCGCCTCCTTGCGGACCAGGGCCCGCGGGGAGTCGTCCGGGAGGTAGACGAGCTCCGGCAGGTAGAGGTCCTCCTGGATCTGCTCGAGCTCGGTCGAGAGGGCCAGCCGCCGCTCGATCATGGTCTGGATACGCCCGCTCAGGGCGCGCATTTCGACGCTGTTCCGGGTCGTCCGACCTTCGGCCTTCAGCACGTCGTACCGGGTGGTGGCCAGCCCGATCTCGACGTTGTAGCGCTGGAGGAGCTCGTTCTTGAGCCGCCGGAGCTGCTCGTAATGGTTGGTGAGATCCCGCTGGACGGGGACGATCCGCTCGGAGTTCTCCCGGATCCGGTTGGAGAACTCCTCGTAGCGGGCGCTCCCCCGGGCCCGGCTCTTGGCGCGGACCAGGCTGTCCTGCTGGGCGGAATACGTCCGCAGGCGGGTCTCCAGCGCGGCGATCTGCCCTTCGCGCTGCCGGGCGACCCGCTCGAGCGCGTCGATGGACGCTCCCTGCGGGAACGCGGGCGCGGCCCCCGCCATCAGAGCGGCCACCGCGATCATGAGGCGCGTCCGCGGCCTCACGGCGCCCCGTCGCGCGCCAGGCCGTACTTGTCGAGCTTGTAGTAGAGTGCGCTCGTCTTGATGCCCAGGATGTCGGCCGCCCGCGTCTTGACTCCCCGCGACTGCTCGAGCGCCTTCTCGATCATGGCGCGCTCCAGCTGCGCGAGCGCCTCGTCGAGCGCCACGCTCCCCGCCGGAGGAACGCTCACGGTGCCCGTGCCCGGCTGCCGGGGGGCGGTCCGATGGTCGAGCGGGAACTCGTCGGGCCCCAGGACCGGCCCGTCCGACAGGACGATCGCGCGCTCGATCATGTTCTCCAGCTCGCGGATGTTCCCCGGCCAGTCGTAGCGGTGGAGCGCCTCCAGCGCTTCCTCGGTCACACCCTCGATCGGCTTTCCGATCTCGGCGCTCACCGTCTCGACGAAGTGCGTGACCAGCGGCCCGATGTCCTCCTTGCGATCCCGCAGAGGGGGGATGTGGATCGGGATCACGTGGAGCCGGTAATAGAGGTCCTCGCGGAACCGCCCCTGCTCCACCAGCGGCGTCAGGTCGCGGTTCGTGGCGCTGATGATCCGGACGTCCACCCGGATCGTCTCCTCGCCGCCGACCCGCTCGATCTCCTTCTCCTGCAGCACGCGCAGGAGCCGGACCTGCGTCGACGCCGGGATGTCGGCGATCTCGTCGAGGAAGAGCGTCCCCTTGTGGGCCAGCTCGAAGCGCCCCTTCCGCTCGCGGATGGCCCCGGTGAAGGCGCCCTTCTCGTGGCCGAACAGCTCCGACTCCAGGAGCCCCTCGGAGAGCGCCGAGCAGTTGACCTTGATGAACGGGCCGTCCCGGCGGGGGCTCTCGCGGTGGACCGCCCGCGCGACCAGCTCCTTGCCTGTGCCGCTCTCGCCGTGGATGTACACCGACGTGTCGGCGCCGGAGATCTTCCGGATCGAGTCGAAGATCGCCTGCATGGCGGACGAGCGGCCGACGATCTCGCCGAAGTGGTGCTCGACCTCCTCCCGCAGGTACTCGGTCTCGGCCTTGAGGGCGTCGCGCTCCTGCCGCAGGGCGCGGGTCTTCAGCGTCCGCTCCACCTTGACCTTGAACTCGTCCGGGTCGAATGGCTTGGTGATGAAGTCCACCGCCCCCCGGCGCATCGCCTCGACCGCGATGTCGATGGTGCCGAAGGCGGTAATCAGCATCACGTCGGGGCGACCGGGGAAGGCCTGCTTGCGGAGGTTATCGAGCAGCTCCAGCCCGTTCATTCCCTCCATCTTGTAGTCGGTGATGACGAGGTCGGTGGGGCCCTCGCGGCAGACGGCCAGGGCGTGTTCGGCGTCGGGGGCCACGCGCACGTCGTGGCGGGCCCGGAGCAGCATCTGCTCGATCCCCTCGCGCATGGTCGGGTTGTCCTCGACGATCAGTATCCTCGCCATCCGTCCCCTATCCCGCCGCCGCCCCCGCGCGCTCGGCGCGGAAGCGTCCGGTCTCCGATTCCACCGCCGGGAGGACGACGAAGAAGATCGTCTTCTCCCCCGGCACGCTCTCGACCCAGATCTCGCCGTCGTTCTCCTCCACGATCGAGCGCACGATCGAGAGACCCAGTCCCGCCCCCGAACCCTTGGTCGTAAAGAAGGGGTCGAAGATCTGACGCACGTGGTCGGGCGCGATCCCGGCGCCGTAGTCCTTGATCGAGATCCGCACCTTCTCCTGCACGCGCTGGGCGCGGACCTCCACCCGTCCCTGCCGCGGCGAGGCCTGGATCGCGTTCTTGATCAGGTTCATGAGCGCCCGCTTCACCTGTTCCACGTCGGCGTAGACCGCCACCTCCGGCTCGACCAGCTCCACCTCGACCGCCAGCCCGCGGGACTCGGCCTCGCCGGCCAGCAGGAACAACACGTCGTCCAGCGTCTCGCGGAGCGAGAACGGCTCGATCACCGGCTGGCGCGGGCGCGCGTAGATCAGGAACTCGTTGACGATCGTCTTCAGGTGCTGCACCTCGCGGATGATCTTGTCGAGGTGCCCCCGCCGGCCGTCGTGCTCGTCCAGATCGTCGCGCAGGAGGCCGGCGAAGATCTCGATCCCCCCGAGCGGATTCCGGATCTCGTGGGCCACGCCCGCCAGCATCGTCCGCAGGTGGCGGTCACGGCGCACGATCCCCTTCCGCATGTTCTCGAGCGCGGTGCCGAGGTAGCCGATCTCGTCCCCCGAGTCGAGGGCCACCGGCTCGTGCATCTCGCCCCGCTCCATCCGCTCGGCCGAGGAGACGAGGCGACCGATCGGCCGCGACAACGAGCGGGCGAAGAAGAACCCCACCACCACCGTGAGCCCCACGCCCACGAGGATCAGGACGACGGTGAGCCGGCGGAAGTCGTCGAACACCTCGAGGAACTCCACCGACAGGTCGGCGGCGAAGGCGGCCGCGATCTCGCTTCCCCCCACGCACTGGCCGGTCTCGTCATCGATGTCGCGACACCCCTCGAGCGGCACTATGGCGGTCTGGTACACGTTCCCGGTTTCGTCCCGGAAGGGGACCGTCACGACCGACTCGCCGGTTTCGAAGAGCCGGTCGATCTCCTCCGCATAGTTGTCCAGGAAGGCCGCCGGCACGCCGATCTGCATGTCCAGCGTATCGGTCGTGGCCAGGATCCGGCGCTCGCGATCGAAGATGTAGGCGTCGCGGACGTCGAGGCGCTCCTTGTGGATCGCCAGCTCCTCCTGGACCACGCGGCGGGTGTTGTCGCCGGCCGCGGTGACCAGCAAGTTGGTGAACCAGGGGTCCATGAGCAGGCCGCCGGCTTCGGCCGCGGCCAGGAGCCGGTTCTCCATCTCGCGCCGGACGTGATCGGTGGCCACCCGGTACCACACCATCGCGCTGACCGCGATGATCCCGGTCACCAGCAGGATGAAGGTGACGATGAGCTTCGTGCGGATCTGGTTTCGGCGCATGGCCATGAGATGTATCTCGCTACGAGAAAATATGTTACACCGGATTGCGGGTCAAAGTGCTCGAACCGGATCCGGCGGCCCGCCTCATCCGCCGGTCACCGCGTGCACGAACACGTTGGCGCCCATCTCGAGCGCCCGCCGCCGGATCTCCGCCGGGTCGTCGTGGACCGCGGCGTCCTCCCACCCGTCCCCCAGGTCGGTATTGAACGAGTAGAAGACGACGAGACGCCCGTTGTAGAACACCCCGTAGCCCCGCGGGGGTCCGCCGGCGTGCTCGTGCACCTTGGGAAGCCCCTCGGGGAACTCGAACGCCGCGTGATAGATCGGGTGATCGAACGGCACCTCGACCAGCGGCTCGTCCGGGAAGATCCGTCCGATCTCCCGCCGGAGCGAGTCGTCGAGTCCGAAGTTGTCATCCGCGTGCAGCGTCCCTCCCGCGATCAGGTAGCGGCGGAGGGCCGCCACCTCGGCGTCGGTGAGGCGGATCTCGCCGTGGCCGGTCAGGTAGAGGAGCGGGTAGCGGTCGAGGTCCGGGTCGGTGGCGGCCACCACCGCCTCGCGGGTCGCCGTGGGGAGGCCGAGCTCGTCCCGCACGAACGCGAGCAGGTTCGGGAGCGAGCTCGGGTTGGCGTACCAGTCGCCGGGCGTGTAGCGAAGCCGGGCCACGGTGAGCGGGGTCTCCGGCGCCTCTCCGCCGGGCGACTGCGCGCTCAGCGAGCCGGCCGGGAGGAGCGCGGCGACGAGCGCCGCGCAGAGCCCGCCGCGACGGCTCACCGGCTCTCCTCCAGCACGGCGCGGTAGATGGCGTTGCGCTCGGAGGGATAGGCGCAGGCCAGGACCTCCACCCGGTCGCGCGGGGACAGCGACCCGCCGGCGCGAGTCGCACCCAGACAGGTGAGCGCCTCTCGCCAGGGCGCCGCCGCGCCCGCCGCCGGCGCGGACGATCCCGCCACCACCAGCACGCACTCGCCGCGGACCTCCGCCCGCGCGCCGAGCTCCGCGGCGACTTCGGCCGCGGAGCCGCCGACGAACTCCTCGTGGATCTTGGTCAGCTCGCGCGCCACCGAGACCGGCCGGCCGGGATCGATCGCGGCCACCGCTTCGAGCGTCCCCGTCAGGCGGCGCGGGCTCTCGTAGACCACCACGGTCTCGGCCCGCGCGAGCGCTTCGTTCCACCACGCCTCGCGCCCGCGCCGCGGCGCGTAACCGAGAAAAGCGAAGCGATCGGTGGGGAGCCCGCTGGCGGCCAGGGCCAGCAGGAGCGCGCTCGGCCCCGGGACGGGGACGACGCGGATCCTCCGCTCCCTCGCGGCCACCACCAGCCGGTAGCCCGGGTCCTGGATCGCCGGCATCCCGGCGTCGGTCACCAGCGCCACGTCGTCGCCCGCTTCCAGCCGGGCCACGAGCCCCGCCGCAGCCGACCGCGCGTTATGGTCGTGATACGCCACAAGCTCCGGCGCGGGCAGGCCCAGCCAGGCAAAGAGCTTTCGTGCGGTGCGCGTGTCCTCGCACGCCACCACCCGGGTGGCCGCCAGCACGGCACGCGCCCGCGGGGCGAGGTCGTCCCGGTGGCCGATCGGCGTGCCGACGAGGTGGAGGGTGCCCGGAGCGGAGGTCACGGTTCGACGCGGCGGATGCTCGCCCCGATGGCCCGCAGCCGCTCGTCGATCCGCTCGTACCCCCGGTCGATCTGCTCGATGTTCTGGATCACGGAGCGGCCGCGAGCGGTCAGCGCGGCGATCACGAGCGCCATCCCGGCGCGGATGTCCGGACTCGCGATGCGCGCCCCCTCCAGCGGCGTGGGACCGTTCACGATCACCCGATGGGGATCGCAGAGCACGATGCGCGCCCCCATGCGCTGGAGCCGGTCGACGAAGAACAGCCGGCTCTCGAACATCTTCTCGTGGATCAGGATGGTGCCGAAGGCCTGCGTCGCCACGACCACCATGATCGAGATCAGGTCGGCGGGGAACCCGGGCCACGGGGCGTCGTCGATGGTGGGGATCGCCCCGTCGGAGTCGTCCACGATCGCCAGCGCCTGGCCGCCGGGGACCCGCACGTCGTCGCCGTCGAGCTCGAGCCGCACGCCGAGCCGCTCGAACCCGATCCGCACCATGGCGAGATGCTCGACGCCCGCGCCGCGCACCACGAGCTCGCCCCCGGTGGCGGCCGCCAGCCCGACGAAGGAGCCCACCTCGATGTGGTCGGGACCGATCCGGTGGCTCGCCCCCGAGAGCCGCTCGGCGCCCTCGATCTGGAGCCGGTTCGTGCCGACCCCCTCGATCCGCGCGCCCATCGCGACCAGCATGCGGCAGAGCCCCTGCACGTGGGGCTCGGAGGCGGCGTTCATGATCGTGGTGGTCCCGCGGGCCGTCACCGCCGCCATGAGGGCGTTCTCCGTCCCCATGACGCTCGCCTCGTCCAGGAAGACCGACGCGCCGGTCAGCCCGTCCGGGGCCCGCAGCACGTACTCTCCCCGCTCCACCACCACGTCGGCGCCCATGGCGCGGAACGCGAGCAGGTGGGTATCGATCCGGCGGCGCCCGATGCGGTCCCCCCCGGGGGCCGGCAGGTGCACCTCGCCGCGCCGCACCAGCAGTGGCGCGGCCAGCAGGAACGAGCCCCGGATCCGGCGCGCCGCCTCGAAATCGGGACGGCCGTCGCCCACCGATCGGATGGTGGCGCGGTGGGGCTCGGAGCGCTCGATCCTGGCCCCGAGGTCCTCCACCAGGCCCAGCATCGTGCGCACGTCCGAGATATCGGGGAGGTTCTCGAACTCGATCGGCCCATCGGCCAGCAGGGACGCGGCGATGCACGGAAGGGCCTCGTTCTTGTTGCCGGACGGCGTGATCTCCCCGCCGATCGGCTGGCCGCCCTCGACCTCGAACTGCTCCATCAGGGCCCTCCCTCCCTGGCCAGGGCCAGCACTCCGCGGGAGGTGCCGGTGTGGTCGCGGAAATCCGTGAGCCATCGGAGCTCCGTCCGGGCCTCGATCCGGTCCCGCACGGCGGGCGTCTGCCCGTCGCCCGTCTCCAGCGCCAGCAGCCCCCCCGGCCGGAGCCGTGCCGCCGCCGCGTCCACGATCCGCTCCAGCGCCTCGTCGCCCCGCGGTCCCGCGAAGAGAGCGCCCGCGGGCTCCCAGTCGGCGACCTCTCGCGGCAGGGCCGCCCGCTCCGCCAGGGCCACGTACGGCGGGTTCGACACGATCGCGTCGAACCGACCCCGGAGCGGCTCGAGCAGATCGCCGGCGACCCAACGCGTGCGGCCGGCGCCCGCCTGGGCCGCGTTGGCCCGCGCCACCTCCAGCGCCGCCGGGCTGCGGTCGACGCCGAGCGCCCACCGGAGGCCGTCGAGCTCGAGAGCCAGCGCGATCGCGATCGCCCCCGAGCCGGTCCCCAGGTCGACCACTCTCCAGCCCGCCTCCGGGGCGCGACCGCGGCCGGTCTCCGCCCGCGCCCATTCCAGAACCTCCCCCACCAGCACCTCGGTCTCCGGGCGCGGGATCAGCACGCGGCGGTCGACCGTCAGGTCCAGCCCGCGGAAGCCGGCCCGCCCGGTGATGTACTGCACCGGCTCGCCCACCAGTCGGCGGCGCACGGCGGCGCGGTAGCGCTCGATCTCGCTCGTGTCGAGTGGGCGGTCGTGCTGAAGGTAGAGATCGAGCCGACCGCAGTCGAGGACGTGGGCCAGGAGCCACTCGGCCGAGAGCCGGGCCTCCGCGACGTTCTTCTCGTCGAGAAAGCTCGCGGTCGCCCGCAGGATCGACAGGACCGTCCAGCGCTCCGCGGCCCGGCCCGTCGGAGAGGTCACGGGACCTCCTTCACCGCCAGGATCGCGTCCGCGTCCCCCTCGTCGTCGATCAGGATCCACTCCACCGTGAGCGGATGCTCCGGGTCCTCGTTGACATACGCCTCGATCCCCTCGGCCTGATCGGTGTCGAGCTGGCAGGCGAGCAGCCCGCCGGGCCGCAGCCTCAGCGCGACCTCGTCGATCAGGTGCCGCAGGAGCTCGTCCCCGCTCGGCTCGCCGAAGAAGGCCTCGAGCGGCTCCCAGCGCATCGTCTCCTCGCTCAGGTAGGCCTCGTCCCCCGGGTTGAGGTACGGCGGGACGACCGTCACGATGTCCAGGCACGGCTCGGGTCGTACCATGGTGAGCCAGTCGCCGACCACCGGCAGGAGACGGTCGGCCACCCCGCCTCGCGCGGCGTTCCGCCCCGCGAGGGCCGCGGCCTGCGGTGAGAGGTCGATCGCCCAGACCCGGGACGGCGCCAGCGGGCCGCGGGCCAGCGCGACCGCGATCGCCCCCGAGCCGGTCCCCAGGTCGGCCACCCGCCATCCACCCGGCGGGGCGTCCCGCCCGGCCGCCCACTCCTCGATCTCGTCGCACATCCGCTCGCTCTGGGACCGCGGCAGGAAGATGCCGCGCTCGACCTCCAGCAGGACGTCACGAAAGAGCGACACCCCCGCGAGATACTGGAACGGCTCGTGGGCCTCCCGCCGGTCGACCAGTGCGCGGAACCGCTCGACCGCCGCGGGATCCACCGCCCGGTCGGGCCGCTCCTCCAGCGCGTCCGGATCCTCCAGCTCTCCCAGCGCCGCGGCCAGCAGCCACAGCGCGCTCGTGTCGGGAAACTCCACCTCCCCCGCCTCGAGTCTCTGTTCCGCTTCCGCCAGCAACTGGGCCACGGTCGGCGCCGCGGAAGCCGCCGGACGCCGGGCGCTCACCCGCTCCCGATGCGCTCGGCCTGCTCGGCCAGCGCCAGCGACTCCACCAGCTCCTCCAGGTCACCGCCCAGGACGTCGTCCAGGCGGTGGAGCGTGAGGTGGATCCGGTGATCGGTGACCCGGCTCTGGGGAAAGTTGTAGGTGCGGATCTTCGCGCTCCGGTCCCCCGTGCCGACCTGCGCCTTGCGGGCGCTCGCGCGCTCGGCCTCCTGCTCGGCGATCCGCGCGTCCAGGAGCCGGCTCCGCAGGACCTTCAGCGCCTTGGCCTTGTTCTTGTGCTGGCTCTTCTCGTCCTGGCACTGGACGACCAGGCCGGTGGGCAGGTGGGTGATCCGGACGGCGGAGTCGGTCGTGTTCACGCTCTGGCCGCCTGGGCCGGAGCTGCGGAACACGTCGATCTTCAGCTCGTCGTCGGCGATCTGGACATCGACCTCCTCGGCCTCCGGCAGGACCGCCACGGTGGCGGCGGAGGTGTGGATCCGCCCTTGCGACTCGGTGGCCGGCACCCGCTGGACCCGGTGGACCCCGCTCTCGTGCCGGAGCGTGCCGTAGGCGCCGCCCCCGTGCACGATCGCCACCACCTCCCGCACCCCACCGCTGTCCGACTCCGAGAGGTCGATCACCTCCACCGACCAGCCGCGCCGGTCGGCGTAGCGGGAGTACATCCGGAAGAGGTCACCCGCGAAGAGGGCCGCCTCCTCTCCCCCGGTGCCGGCGCGGATCTCCAGCACGGCGTCCTTGTCGTCCAGCGGGTCGCGCGGCACGAGCAGCCGGCGCAGCTCGTCCTCGATTGCCTCGCTCTCGGCCTCGAGCCCGCCAATCTCCGCCCGCGCCATCTCGCGCAGATCGGGGTCGTCCGCATCCCGCAGGATCTGGCGGGCCTCCGACAGCTGTCTGTGTGCCGACTCCCACCGGGTCGAGGCCTCGATGATCGGGCCGGTGCGGCTGTGCTCGCGAGCCAGCTCCCGCATCCGCTTGGGATCGCGGGCGATTCCGGGACTGGCCATCTCGCCCTCGATCTCGGCGTGGCGCCGGCGGATCTCTTCGATGCGGGTGGTGAGCTCCATGACTCTCCTGTCCGGAAACACGAAGAGCAGGGCGGCGCCCTGCTCTCCTGGCGGGGGGCGCCGGCCGGCGGCCGTCCCCCGATCCGTGGTGCGTTACGCCTCCGTCGCCGCCTCGGCGGGCTCTTCGTCGGTCTCCTCGGCGGGCTGCTCCCGTCCGGCGAGGCCGTACTTGGCGCGGAACTTCTCCACCCGGCCCGCCGTGTCGATCAGCTTCTGGCGGCCCGTGAAAAAGGGATGACAGCTGGAGCAGATCTCGATGTGGATCTCGGACACCGTCGAGCGGGTCTCGATGACGTTGCCGCAGGCGCAGACCACGCGGGCGTCGACGTACTCGGGATGGATTTCGGACTTCATGAGCGGGACCCCCACTGGCGGCTGCGAATTGGACGAAACCGTATAGTCGTATGAAGATACCGGCACTCAGTGGGCCCGACAAGCCGTGTTC
>DATLFF010000262.1:0-4160 GCA_035524915.1 Gemmatimonadota bacterium
GAGGAAGGCGACCGGGTCGGCGCCGGCGCCGTGCTCGCCCGGCTCGACGACGGGGAGCTGGCGGTTCAGCTCGCGAGCGCGCGCGCGTCCTTCGAGGTCGCCAACTCCGCCTTCGAGCGGGCCGAGCAGTTGCGCGAGCGCGAGGTCATCACGCTCCCCGAGTACGAGCGCGACCGGGCGGCGCTGGCGGCGGCCGAGGGTACGTACCGGCAGCTCCAGACGCGGATCGGCTACGCGACGGTGCGCTCGCCGATCTCCGGGGTCGTCGTCGAGAAGCACGTGGAGGCCGGGGACGTCGTGGCGCCCCAGGCGCAGCTCTTCCGCGTGGCCGACGTGTCCACGCTGGTGGTCCGGGTCGGCGTCTCCGAGCTCGACGTCGGGCACCTCCAGCCGGGCGACCGGATCGAGCTCGCGCTCGACGCCTTCCCGCAGACCCCCGCCGGCGGGCGGATCCGACGGGTCTTCCCCTCCGCCGACCCCGCCACGCGCCTGGTGACGGTCGAGATCGCGCTCGATTCCGGCAACCTCGCCCGCCCCGGGTACCTGGCGCGGGCCCGCCTGCGGCTCGACCAGCGGGCCGACGCGGCGATCGTCCCTTCGGCGGCGGTCCTGACCTCCAGCAGCGGGGTGGCGAGCGTGTTCGTGGTGGAGGACGGCAAGGCCTACCGGCGAGAGGTCGAGACCGGCCTGATGGCTCAGGGGCGGGTGGAAGTGGTCCGGGGAATCCAGCCCGGTCAGACGGTGGTCGTGGCGGGCAACCACTCGCTCCGCGACGGGGCCTCCGTCCGATCGGTGACGAACCGGGGAGAGGTGGCCGAGCCGGCGCCGCCCGCGGGGGGATCGTGAGCGAGCGCCGGGCGGGCATCGCGAGCTGGGCCATCCGGCGGCCGATCGGCACCATCACGCTGTCGTCCGTGGCGGTCGTCCTCGGGCTCTACTTCCTCGCTCAGCTCCCGATCGACCTCCTCCCGAACATCATCTACCCCCAGGTCCGGGCCTCGGTGAACAACCCCGGGGTGGCTCCCGAGGTGATGGAGGAGACGGTGGCCAAGCCGCTCGAGGCCGCGCTGGCCGTGACCGAGGACCTGGAGGGGATCGAAACCGAGATCGAGGAGGGCCGCGTCGGGGTGAACCTCGAGTTCGGCTACGGAACCGACATGGACTTCGCGCTCCAGGACGCGTCCAAGAACCTGGAGCGCGCCCGGGGCGCCCTCCCGGCGGAGGCGGACCCGCCCACGATCTTCAAGTTCGATCCCGGTCAGATCCCGATCTACGAGGCGGGATTCAGCAGCGAGACCCGCGATCTGGTCGCGCTGCGCGAATGGGTCGAGACCCAGCTTCGCCCCCGCCTCCTGACGATCCGCGGCGTGGCCTCGGTGGATGTATCGGGCGGCCTCGAGCGCGAGATCCAGGTGGTCATCGACCAGGAGCGGCTCCGCTCCTACGGGCTCACGATCTCCGACGTCATCAACGCACTCCGCGCCGGCAACCAGGACGTGGCCGCGGGCCTGGTCGCCTCGCCCGAGCGGGAAGTGATCGGCAAGACGTCGGGCAAGTTCAGGAGCGTGCGCGAGATCCGGGAGCTCGCGCTGGAGCTGGCGGAGGGCCGCATCCCCCTCTCGGAGGTCGCCGACGTCCGCGATACCCATCCGGAGCAGCGGCTGTGGGCGCGGCTCGACGGCGTGCCGGCGGTCAAGCTCTCGGTGCGCAAGCAGCCGGACGCGAACACGGTGGCCGTTTCCGAGGGGGTGGGCGAGCGGCTCGAGGATCTCGCGGCATCCGGCTTCGTGCCCCCCGACATCCAGTTCCAGGTCATCCAGGACCAGGCCGACTTCATCGGGCGGTCGCTCTCCTCGGTGCGGAACGCGGCGCTGGCCGGGGCCATCCTGGCGATGCTGATGGTGCTGCTGTTCCTCGGCTCGCTCCGGAAGACGTTCATCATCGGGACCGCCATCCCGCTCGCGATCCTGGCCACTTTCGTCATGATGGGAATCGGCGACCTGACGCTGAACATCATGTCGCTGGGCGGGCTGGCGCTGGGGGTGGGGCTCCTGATCGACAATTCGATCGTCATGCTCGAGAACATCTTCCGCCGCCGCGAGGAGGAAGGACTCGAGGCCGACGAGGCGGCCCACGCCGGAGCCGGCGAGGTCAAGAACGCGATCGTCGCGGCCACCGCCACGAATCTCGCGGCGGTCGTGCCGTTCCTGCTGATCAGCGGGCTGGCGGCGCTGCTGTTCCGCGAGCTCATCCTCACGATCACGTTCGCGATCGTGGCGTCGCTCGGCGTGGCGCTGACCCTGGTCCCGTCGCTGGCCGCGCTCCTCGGCAAGACACGGCGCACGAGCGGGCTGTCGCGGACCCGCCCGCTGCGCGCGTTCAACGGCCGGATTCAGGCCATGCGGCGCGGCTACCTGCGCATCGGACCGGTGATCGTGCGGCGCCGGCGCTGGTTCGGCGCGGCGGCGGTGGGGCTGCTGATGATGGCCTGGTGGGTCACGCGCGGCGGCGGGAGCGAGTTCCTCCCGCAGGTTGACAGCGGCAACGTGGGCGCTTCCCTGCGCTTGCCGCCGGGCTCCTCGGCCGAGGAGACGAACCGCGTGGCGCTCGAGGTGGAGGCGATCGTCCGCGGCATGCCGGACGTGGAGCACATGTTCGTCACGGCCGGCGGGTTCCTCTTCGGCGGGGCCACCAGCGCCCGCTCCGGGCGCGGCTCGATGGACATCGTGCTGGTTCCGGCCAACCGCCGCTCGATGAGCGCCGACGCCTGGGTCCAGGAGCTCCAGTTCCGGATCGACCAGCGCGGCTTCCCCGGCGCCCGGGTGTTCGTCCGCCCGCCCCGCATCCGCGGCCTCCGCACCTCCGCCAACGACGACGTCTCGATCACCGTCCAGGGAGACGACCTGGGCGAGCTCGGCCGTCTGGCGGAGGAGGTCCAGGAGAGGATCGAGGGGGTGCCGGGGCTCGAGAACGTGCAGCTCTCGGCCGAAGAGGCGAGTCCGCAGCTCGTGGTGCGGCTCGACCGCGAGCGCGCCGGGGCGATGGGCCTCGACGTGGCCGCGGTCGGCCAGACCCTGCGCACCGCGCTCGGGGGAACCATCGCCACCCGCTATACCGAGGCCAACCGCGAGTACGACGTGCGGGTCATGCTTCCGCGCGAGCGGTTCCAGAGCCCGGAGGACCTGGGATCCGTCGCGCTGTTCCCGGGCACGGCGGGCGGGGCCCCGGTCTACCTGCGGGACGTCGCCACGGTGACCTCGGGACTCGGTCCCACGTCGATCCGGCGCGAACAGCAGAACCGCAGCCTCCAGGTCACGGCCGACGTCCTCACCGAGGTCGCCTCGATCGGCGCGGTCACGGATTCCATCGAGGCCCGGATCGCGGGAATGGAGCTGCCCGACGGCTACGGCGTGATCATGGGCGGCGAGGCGGAGGCGATCCGCGAGAGCAACCGCCAGCTCATGGTCGTGATCCTGCTCGCGATCTTCCTCGTGTTCGTGGTGCTGGCGGTGCAGTACGAGAGTCTGGTGAACCCGCTCGTCATCCTGGTGGCGATCCCGCTGTCCCTGGTGGGAGTCGGGTTCGCCCTGTGGATCACCGGGACTCCCCAGAGCGCACCGGTCCTCCTGGGCGTCATCCTCCTGGCCGGGATCGTGGTCAACAACGCGATCCTGCTGGTGGAGTACGCCGACCAGAACCGGGCCGCCGGCGCTTCCATCGAGGAGGCGGTGGTGCGTGCGGGCTCGGTGCGGCTCCGGCCCATTCTCATGACCACGCTCACCACCATGTGCGGCATGCTCCCCTTGGCGATCGGGATCGGCGAGGGCTCCGAGCTCATGCAGCCGCTCGCGATCACGGTGGTGGGCGGGCTGTTCTTCTCCATGTTCCTCACTCTGTTCGTGGTGCCGGGCGCGTACGTGGCCATGAACGGCATCGGCGAGCGGGTCACCCGGTACGCGCGCGGAGGGTCCGGCCCCGGCCCCGCCGAGCCGGCCCCCGAGCGCGGCGGCGAGTCCCAGCGGGAAGAACCCGCCACCGTCGCCTGAAGGGAGCTGGCGTTTGACGCCGTCCGGCGTGGCCGGATAGTGTAGCGTGGGGTTTGTGGAGTTCCTCGCTATGGGAGGTGGGAGATGACGTCACGGGTTCTCCGGGAGGCGGCG
>DATLFF010000263.1:0-2364 GCA_035524915.1 Gemmatimonadota bacterium
GGGCGCGTGACCATAATCGTGGTGGACGGGATGTCGCGGGACGGGACACGCGAGCGGGTGCGGGCGGCGATCGAGCGGCACCCCGACCGGTCGCTCCGGCTGCTGGACAATCCGCGCGGGATCGTCCCCACCGCGCTCAACCTCGGGCTGGCCGAGGCCGACGCGGACGTGGTGGTGCGGGTGGACGGACACTGCGAGATCGCGCCCGACTACCTCGAGCGGTGTCTCCAGGGCCTCGAAGCCAGCGGCGCCGAGTGCGTGGGCGGCCCGATCGAGACCGTAGGGGAGACCCGCGTGGCGCGGGCCATCGCGCGCGCCCAGAGCTCCCCGTTCGGGGTCGGCGGAGCGCGCTTCCGCACCGGGACCGACCGGCCGCGCTGGGTGGACACGCTGGCCTTCGGCGCGTACCGGGCGGAGGTGTTCGACGCCATCGGCGGGTTCGACGAGGAGCTCGTCCGCAATCAAGACGACGAGTTCAACCAGCGGCTGATCCAGTCCGGGGGGCGGATCCGGCTCGACCCCGCCGTCCGCTCGTTGTACTGGAGCCGCGCCGGGCTGGGCGCCCTGGCGCGACAGTACTTCCAGTACGGCCTGTACAAGGTGCGGGTGGCGCAGAAGCGGGGCGGCCTCGCCGCCTGGCGGCACCGGGTCCCGGCCGCGTTCGTCGTCTCGCTCCTCGCGGCGGCGGGGCTGTCGGCCGCCATGGGCTCCGCCTGGCCGGCGCTCGCGGTCCTCGTCCCCTACGGGGGGGCGGCGCTGGGCGCCGCGGTGCTCGCGGCGCGGGACGAGCCGGCAGCGATCCCCGTGGTCGCGGCTGCGTTCGTCGTCCTGCACGTCGCCTACGGCGGCGGCTTCCTGGCCGGCCGGTGGAAGTTCCGGCGGGGGCTCCGGTCGTGACGCGGGCCGAGTTTCTGCCCTTCGCGCACCCCGACCTGGACGGATCGGAGCTGGCGGAGATCCGGGAGGTCCTGGAGAGCGGCTGGCTCTCGAGCGGCCCGAAGGCGAAGGCGTTCGAGGAGGAGTTCGCGCGCGCCGTGGGCGCCCCGCACGCGGTGGCCGTGAACTCGGCGACGGCCGGCATGCACGTGTCGCTCGTTGTGGCCGGCCTCGGGCCGGGCGACGAGTCGATCGTGCCCGCCTACACCTTCGCGGCCACGGCCGAGGTGGTCCTCTACCTGGGGGCCACGCCCGTGCTGGTGGACGTGGACCCGGTGACCCTCAACGTGGACCCGGCCGCGGTCGAGGCCGCGGTAACCGGGCGGACGCGCGCCGTGCTGCCGGTCCACTTCGGGGGGCTGGCGGCGGATCTGGACGGGATCGGGGCGGTGGCCGGGCGCCACGACCTGGTGGTGGTGGAGGACGCGGCGCACGCTTTCCCGGCCGCCTACCGCGGCCGCCCGATCGGCTCGATCTCTCCGTACACGTGCTTCAGCTTCTACGCCACCAAGACGATCACGACCGGCGAGGGCGGGATGGTCACGACCGACCGGGAGGACCGAGCCGACCTCCTGCGGTCGGTGGCGCTGCACGGGATCGACCGCAACGCCTGGAACCGGTACTCGAAGGAGGGGTCCTGGTTCTACCGCATCGAGCGGCTGGGCTTCAAGTACAACATGACGGACGTGGCGGCCGCGATGGGCCTGGCTCAGCTGCCGCGGGCCGACGCGATGCGCGAGCGGCGGGCCGACGTCGCCCGCCTCTACGACGAGGCCTTCGCCCCGCTGGAGGAGCTCCAGACACCGACCGACCTGGACGACCGCGCGCACGCGTGGCACATCTACGGCCTCCGCCTGAACCTGGACCGGCTGTCCATCGACCGGGCGGACTTCATCGAGGCGCTGCATGCCCGCAACATCGGCGCCAGCGTCCACTTCATCCCGGTGCACCTGCACCCGTACTACGCCCGGCTGCTCGGCCACGCCCCCGAGGATTTTCCGGTCGCGTACGGCGAGTACATGCGGGAGGTCTCGCTCCCCATCTGGTCGAAGATGGAGCCCGCCGACGTGGCGGACGTGACGGCGGCGGTGGCGGAGGTGGTGGCGGCCCACCGGAAGAAGGTCTTTGCCGTCGAGCGGTAGCGTCGGGCGGGCCCGGGCCGGCCGTTCGTCGGAGGTCGTCCGCCGGTCGCTCGATCTCTCGCTCGCCGTCGCTGGCCTGGTGGCGCTGTCCCCGCTCCTCGGTCTGGTCGCGGCCGCCGTCCGGCTCTCGGACGGCGGGCCGGCGCTGCACCGGGGGGAGCGGATCGGCCGGGGAGAGGTCCCCTTCCGCCTCTACAAGTTCCGTACGATGGTGCCGGGAGCGGACCGCCAGGGTCCGGGAGTGACCGGCGCCGAGGACCGGCGCGTCACGCGCCTCGGACGCTGG
>DATLFF010000264.1:0-7698 GCA_035524915.1 Gemmatimonadota bacterium
GCCGGGGGCCGGCTGACACTCCCTCCCCGCCGGCGTATACTCCACCAATGACTGCCGAAATGGCACACCCCGATCGCCGGGCCGCCGTCCTGACGGTGAGCGACCGCGCGGCCTCCGGGGAGATTCAGGATGCGAGCGGCCCCACCCTGGAGCGCGGCCTCGCCGCGCTCGGGTGGTCCGTGGTGCTCCGCGAAGTCGTACCGGACGTCCGGGAGCGGATCGAGGAGGTCCTGGTCCGGTGGGCGGACCGGGACGGGATCCCGCTCGTCCTGACGACCGGGGGGACCGGGATCGCCCCGCGGGACGTGACTCCCGACGCCACCCGCGCCGTCGCCGAGCGCGAGGTGCCGGGGATCGCCGAGGCGCTTCGGGCCGACGGGCAGGGGAAGACCCCGCACGCCATGCTGAGCCGGGCGACCGCCGCCATCCGGGGCCGCACCCTCGTTGTGAACCTGCCGGGCAGTCCGCGCGCCGTGATGGAGGGCCTGGCCGTGATCGCACCGGTCCTCGACCACGCGGTGGACCTGGCGGCGGGCGTCTCCGTCCCCGCGTCCGGCCACCGCCCCGCGTGAGCGCCGTGGCGCACGGCCTGGTGCTGGTCAGCCGCTACGACCCCGAGTACGCGGTCCGGGTCGAGCGCACGCTGGCGGCCGCCGGCGTCGATGTGCACACCGTCGACTCCCTGCGGGAGGCGCGGGATCGCGTGCTCGAGTCGAGCCGCCCGGTCCTCGTCGTGCTGTCCGGCGGGCTCGAGGAGCCGACCACCCGCACCTTCCTCCGCGCGATCGAGGATGCCTCGGCCCCGGCCGCCGTGCTGGCCCTGATCGACCGGCGCGACCCGGGCGCGCTGGAGCGGTACCGCCGATGGGGCATCGACGAGTTCCTGGAGAAGCCGTTCGACCCCGACGAGCTCCTGCTCGTGGCCCGCCGCCTGGTGGCCCGCGAGGAGCTGGTCGGCCGGACCCGGATCATCGGGCGGTCCAACGCGATGAAGGAGGTCCTCGAGCGGGTCGCCCAGTACGCCCCCGTCCACTCCACGGTGCTGATCGAGGGCGAGAGCGGGACCGGCAAGGAGCTGGTGGCGCGGGCGATCCACGATCTGTCGCCGCGCGGGTCGAAGCCCTTCATCGCGATCAACTGCGCCGCGCTCACCGAGACGCTCCTGGAGTCGGAGCTCTTCGGCCACGAGAAGGGGTCGTTCACCGGCGCCACCGGTCTCCGTAAGGGCCGCTTCGAGATCGCCGACCGGGGCACCCTTTTCCTGGACGAGGTGGGCGAGATGCCGAGGGCCACGCAGGTCAAGCTCCTGCGCGTGCTGGAGGAGAAGGAGTTCATGCGAGTCGGCGGCTCGACGTCGCTGAAGGTGGACGTCCGCGTCATCGCGGCCACGAACAAGGAGCTGGCGGCGGCGGTGGAGGCTGGGGAGTTCCGCCGCGACCTGTACTACCGGCTGCACGTCCTCCACGTGCGGATCCCGCCGCTCCGGGAGCGGCGGGAGGACATCCCGCTCCTGGTCCACCACTTCGTCCAGGAGCTCTGCCGCGAGAACGACAGCGAGTTCGTCGGGATCACCGACGAGGCGATGGAGATCCTGACGAACTACGACTGGCTGGGGAACGTCCGCGAGCTTCGGAACCTGGTCGAGAGCATGCTCGTCCTGACCCCGGGGGGCAAGATCCGCCCGCGCGACATCCCGCCCGAGATCTACCGCCGGGCCGGTCCCGAGCGGCTGCTCCCGGTCGCCCTGCCGGAGGAGGAAGGGGAGGGTGGCCCCTCGGCCCGCCGGATCGAGGTGCTCCTGGGTTATTTCTACCGGGATCTCAAGGACGAGCTGGACGAGCTGCGCCGGGAGAACGCCGAGATCCTGGCCCGGATCGCCGAGGGGGGCCGTGAGGTCGACTGGCTGCACGAGTACGAGGTGGAGGGGGAGCCGGGGGAGGAGCCCCGCCACGTGGCGCTCGTGCCGGTCGGGCCGCGCGCGGAAGCCGCGCCCCCCGAGTCGGAGAGCCGGGAGTCGCTCGAGTCGGCGCACTCGCCCGCGGCGAGCGACGGGGAGTCGCCCTTCCGCGTCGGCGCGAGCCTCCAGGAAATGGAGCGGGCGGCCATCCAGCGGACGCTGGAGGCGGTCGGCGGCAACCGCCGCAAGGCGGCCGAGATCCTCGGGATCGGCGAGCGGACGCTGTACCGGAAGATCAAGCAGTTCGAGCTGCCGTAGCGGCGCCGGCCCCATGCCGCGCCGGCCGCCCGCTTCCCCGGGCCTCTACCAGGGCAGCGGATCCCCGTTCCGGTCGAAGAACCCGCCCGAGTTCTCCATCGACAGGGACTCGATCGTCCCGAGTAGCGATTCCACTGCATCCTCCACCGGCAGCGTCGCCCCGCTCCCGCCCATGTCGGTCCGCACCCACCCCGGATGGAGCGCCACCGAGACGACCCGGTCCCCCTTCAGCTCGTGGGCGAGATTCACGGTCGCCATGTTGAGCGCGCACTTGGAGATCCGGTAGGGATATGCCCCGCCCGAGCGGTTGTCGGCGATCGACCCCATGAGGGAAGTCATCTGGACCAGCCGGCGGGGCTCCCGACCCGCGCGCAGGAGCGGCAGGAACTCCCGCGCGACCCGCATCGGCCCCAGCGCGTTCACGTCGAAGACGCGCACGACCTCGTCGAGGTCCAGCTCCTCGATTCCGCCTCGCCAGCCGCCCACGCCGGCGTTGTTCAGCACGAGCTCCAGGCCGTCGTCGGCCTCGGCCACCGCGGCCGCGGCCGCGCGCACCGAGCCGTCGTCGGCCACGTCGCACCCGACCACCGTTACCCGGTCGGGACGCTCGTCCGCCAGCGCGGCCAGCTCCCTGGCCTCCTCCGGAGCCCGGCACGAGGCGAACACCCTCCATCCGGCCCCGGCGAGCTGGCGCGCGTACTCGAGCCCGATCCCCCTGTTCGCTCCGGTCAGAAACGCGCGGCGGACCCGCTCGCTCAACTCTGCCCCCGGCCCCGGGCCCGTTCGATCCGCTCCACCACGGCCCGCCATGCGCCGCCGGTAGTCAGCTCGGCGTACTGGAACTCGAGCGTGGCCCGCAGGTCGATCGAGGCGTCGAACAGGTAGATCGCGTAGACGGTCTCGTAGAGTCCCACCAGCCGGCGGTCGAACTCGCGACTCACCGGCACCACGTACCGCGGATAGTAGCTCGATCCCTCGCTCCGGAGCTGGAGCCGCGAGGGGTCGAAACGGACCTCCTTCTCGAAGCCCGAGAAGGCGACGAGGAAGGCGCGCATCTCGCGGGCCGCCTGCGCGGGGACGGCGTCGGGAATCCGGGTCTTCATGTCCTCGAGGTAGGTGCGGACGTCGTCGGCGGCGAGGGCGACCGCCTCGTCGTCGAGCGTGGTGATGTCGATCCTCAGGCCCGCCGTGGCGCCCTCGCCCACCATGCGGACGCTCAGGTCCTCCCAGCCGAGGTAGCCGAGGGTGCGACCGGCGCCGGCCGCCGGCGGACGACCCGCCTCCGTCGTCCCGGCGGCCGCCGCCGGCGGCGGCGCCCCGGGCTCGGTCTCCTCGGGGACCGCGCAGGCCGCCGCGAGAGCCAGCACGGCCCCGCCGGCGGCCGCGGTCGTCCAGGATCGGCGCTTCACTCCAGGAGCCCTCTCAGCGCGGTGAAGATCTCGTCCCGGCCCTCGCCGGTACGCGCCGAGAACCATACCATCTGGTCGGGGTCCACGCCCAGCGCGGCGGCGCTCTCCGTCAGCCGCCCCGCGCGCGCGGCGCGTCCCACGCGGTCGGCCTTGGTGAGCGCGACCAGGATCGGGGTCCCGCGTTCGGCGAGCCCGGCGATCATCCGCTGGTCGAGCACGGTCGGGTCGTGGCGGCTATCCACCAGCGAGACCACGCCGACCAGGTCCGGGCTCTCGGAGAGATAGCGGTTCATCATCGGCCCCCATTGCCGGCGCTCCTTCTCCGGGACTCGGGCGTAGCCGTACCCCGGCAGGTCCACGAAGTAGCACTCCTCGTCGACGTCGTAGTAGTTGAGGGTGCGGGTCTTGCCGGGGGTCTTGGACGTGCGGGCGAGGCTCTTCCGCCGGAACAGCGTGTTCAACAGGGACGACTTGCCGACGTTCGACCGCCCCACGAACGCGATCTCCGGCCGCGGCGGAGCGGGCCGCTGGAGGGGATCCGTGGTAGTCAGAGCGAGCCGGACGTCGCGTGCCTGCAGCAAAGTCGGGCGGGGCGGGATCAGGCCTCGCGGGCCCGCGTGCGGTCCTCCACGCGCCGCTCGGTGTGGCGCTTCAGCACGTAGATCGGGGGCTTCCCGTCGACCACGGTTTCGCGCGTGACGACGACCTCCTCGATGTCCGAGCGGGAGGGGATGTCGAACATGATGTCGAGCATCGTCTCCTCGACCACCGCTCGGAGTCCCCGGGCCCCGGTCTTGCGCGCGACGGACCGCTCGGCGACGGCCTGGATCGCCTCCTGCTGGAACGTGAGCGTGACCCCCTCCATATCGAACAGCCGCTGGTACTGTTTGAGCAGGGCGTTCTTCGGCGTGAGCAGGATCTCCACCAGCGTCTCGATGTCGAGCGGATCCAGATTCGCCACCACCGGCAGCCGGCCCACCAGCTCCGGGATCAACCCGAAGTGGATCAGGTCCTCGGGTTCGACCATGGCCATCACGTAGGTCAGGTCCTGGTCGATCGCGCGACGCGCGCCGGGCCGCGGGAACCCGATCACCTGCGCGTCGTTCCGCCGCTGGATGATCTTCTCCAGCCCGTCGAACGCACCGCCGCAGATGAACAGGATGTTCCGGGTATTGACCTGGATGTACTCCTGCTGCGGGTGCTTGCGGCCGCCCTGGGGCGGCACCGAAGCCACCGTGCCCTCGAGGATCTTCAGCAGCGCCTGCTGGACCCCCTCGCCCGAGACGTCGCGGGTGATCGAGGGGTTCTCGCTCTTGCGGGCGATCTTGTCGATCTCGTCGATGTAGATGATGCCCCGCTCGGCCTCGGCTACGTTGTAGTTCGACGCCTGCAGCAGCCGCACGATGATGTTCTCCACGTCCTCGCCCACGTAGCCGGCCTCGGTCAGCGTGGTGGCGTCGGCGATCGTGAACGGGACCTGGAGGAAACGGGCGAGGGTCTGTGCGAGCAGCGTCTTGCCGACGCCGGTGGGGCCGATGAGGAGGATGTTCGACTTCTCGATCTCGACGTCCTCCTCGACCCGCGCGTTGATCCGCTTGTAATGATTGTAGACGGCGACCGCGAGGCTCTTCTTCGCCTGGTCCTGCCCGATCACGTACTGGTCGAGATGGTCCTTGATCCCCTGGGGTGTGGGGAGGTCCTGCAGTGGGGCCGCCTGGCCCTGGATCGCCTCTTCTTCGAGGATTTCGTTGCACAGCTTGATGCACTCGTTGCAGATGTAGACGGAGGGCCCGGAGATGAACTTCTGGACGTGCTCCTTGCTCTTGCCGCAGAAAGAGCAGCGCAGCTCATCGCCGCCGCGTCCACCACGGTTGTCGTAGCCGCTGGCCATCCGTCTCAGTCGCCTTCCTTTCGGGTTTTCCCACCGTCGCCGTCGGATCGGTCCTCCCGGCGGGTAAGTACAGCATCTACCATGCCATACTCGCGGGCCTCTTCGGCCCCCATCCAGTAGTTCCTCTCCATGTCCTGCCGCAGCCGCTCGATGTCCTGCTTCGTGTGCTGGGCCAGGATCTCGATCTGCTTCTCCTTCAGGTGAAGGATTTCGCGGGCCTGGATCTCGATGTCCGTGGCCTGACCCTGGGCCCCTCCCAGGGGCTGGTGGATCATGACGCGGCTGTGGGGCAGGGCGTAGCGCTTGCCCTCGGTGCCGGCCGCCAGCAGGAGGGCGCCCGCCGACGCCGCCATCCCCATGCACATGGTGGAGACGTCGCAATCGAGGTACTGGATCGTGTCGTAGATCGCCAGCGCCGCCGAGGCCACCCCACCAGGGCTGTTGATGTAGATGTTGATGTCCTTCTCCGGTGCTTCGGCCTGGAGGAACAGCAGTTGGGCGATCACCAGGTTGGCGATCTCGTCGTTGATCGGCGTGCCCAGGAACACGATGCGGTCCTTGAGCAGCCGGGAATAGATGTCGTACGACCGTTCTCCCCGGCCGGTTCGCTCGACGACGATCGGAATCAGTGGCATCGCTCGGCTCTCTCCTATGTGGAACGGTTGCGGATCGTCATTCCTCGGGCTCCACGTCCTCGATCGTCGAGCGTTCGCGGAGCCAGTCGAACACCCGTTCCATGGTCAGATGGTGCCGCAGATCCTCGAGCTCGCCGGAACGCTCCAGCCGGCGACGCGCTTCGGGCACCGCGAGCTTGCCGGTGTCGATCCGCTCGGCGATCGCGGCGTCCAGCGCGGCGTCATCCGCCTCGAGGCCCTCGTCCTCGGCGAGCCGCTTCAGGATATAATACCGCCGGACCGCCCGCTCGGCACCGGGGCGGAGGACGTCGCGGACCTGCCCCAGTCGTTCCTCGGGTACTCTACCCTCGAGGGGGCCCTGGCGGTCCGCCATCATGCTCGAGAGGTAGCGGTCGACCAGGACCTCGGGAACCTCGAACCGGTTCGCCTCGATCACCTGGTCCACCAGTGCCTCGTTCACTTCGCGCCGGGACTGGTCCGCGATCTCCTCCTCGAGATTGCGGCGGATGTGGCCGCCCAGCTCCGAGACGGACTCGAACCCGCCCACCGTCCGCGCGAAGTCGTCGTCGAGCGGCGGCAGGACGCGCTCGCGGACGTCGTCCACCGAGACCCGGAAGCGCCGCGTTCGGCCGCGCAGCATCTCGTTCGGATGATCCTCGGTGAAGCCGACCTCGATCTCGGTGATCTCGCCCTTCGAGCGGCCCGTCAGACCGGCCTCGAAGTCCGGCAGGAGGGACTCCCGGCCGAGCTCCACGCGGTGGTTTTCCACCCGTTCGGTCTCGATCGGCTCGCCGCTCTCGTCGAGGGGGACGGAGTCGAACGCGATCCGGTCGCCCGCCGCCGCCGGCCGGTCCACCGGCCGCCAGTCTGCGCGCTCCTTGCGAATGCGCTCGACCACGCGGTCGACGTCGTCTTCGACCACCCGCCGCCGCGGCCGCTCGATCCGGAATCCACCCGTGCGTCCGAGCTCGATCTCGGGGTGGATGTCGACCTCGGCCACGAACTCGAGCTCCCCGTCGGGAGTCCAGCGCACGTCGTGGATCGACGGGGGGGCGACCGGCTCGAGGGTCGACTGCCGAACAGCGGCCTCGTACCCCTGGTGGACCAGATCCTTGAGCGTCTCCTGCTCGATCTCCCCGCCGTACTTCTGCTCCACCAGTCGCTCGGGGGCCTTCCCAGGGCGGAACCCCTTGAGCCGGGCACTCCGGGCGAACTCCCGCACGTGGCGCCGGCGGACCCGCCGCGAGTCCTCGACGGGCACGCGGACGCGCAGCCGGCGCCGCCAGCGGGGCAGCTCCTCGATCTCCGTCTCGACGGAGAGGGGGTCGGTCTTCACGGCTTCGGTCATCGCGGCTTTCGGGATCGAGGCTCGAGAACGGGACGGACGCGAGATGGTGCGCGAGGAGGGACTCGAACCCCCACGGCTTGCGCCACGAGCTCCTAAGGCTCGCGTGTCTACCAGTTCCACCACTCGCGCGGACTCTCCGATGGAATATAACGCCCGCCTGCCGGGGCCGCTCCAGGGCGCCGGAGCGTGCTGGCAGCGAC
>DATLFF010000265.1:0-3183 GCA_035524915.1 Gemmatimonadota bacterium
ACCTCCATCGCCAGCGCGGCGAGCGCCACCCATCCCGCGGCGGCCCGGGCCCTTTCGATCCCACCGTTCATCATCCCCACAGCTTCCTCGGAGCGCCCTCCGGCGGCAAGTCGGTTGAGGCCGCTTCGGAAAACGAGTACCATGATCCGAGATCGACATCCCGGGGTGCCCGCGGACGCCCGCGCACGAAGCGCGGTCCACGTGGCTGAGATCATACCCGTCGAACCTGATCCGGATCATGCCGGCGAAGGGAGCCCACCGAATGACCCCACCCGTCTCCACGCCCGTGTACGCCGACGACCACGCCGCCGCGCGCGTCACCGTGGGCCCGTTCCCCGCCTCGCGGAAGGTCCACGTACGCGGGAGCCGGGACGACCTCCGGGTCCCGATGCGCGCCATCGACCTCGAGCCCACCCGCGGGGCGGAGGGGCTCGAGGAGAACCCGCCGGTCCACGTCTACGACACCTCCGGCCCCTACCCCGACCCGGCCGCGGAGATCGACGTCCGCCGCGGCCTGCCGCCGATCCGCTCGCCGTGGATCGAGGAGCGGGCCGACACGGAAGCCCTGGCGGGCCCCTCGTCGGAATACCGCCGCCGTCGGATGGCCGACGTCGACCTCGCGGGGGTCCGCTTCCCGCGGTCGCCGGCGCCCCGTCGCGCCCGGCCCGGAGCGCGCGTCACCCAGATGCACTACGCCCGTTGGGGAGAGATCACGCCCGAGATGGAGTTCGTGGCGATCCGCGAGAGCCAGCGGCTGGAGACCCCGATCACCCCGGAGTTCGTCCGCGCCGAGGTCGCCCGCGGCCGGGCCATCATCCCGGCGAACGTGAACCATCCGGAGCTCGAGCCGATGGCGATCGGCCGGCGCTTCCTGGTGAAGATCAACGCGAACATCGGCAACTCGGCGGTCGCCTCCTCGATCGAGGAGGAGGTCGAGAAGATGGTGTGGGGAATCCGGTGGGGGGCCGACACCGTGATGGACCTGTCGACCGGCCGCCACATCCACGAGACGCGGGAGTGGATCCTCCGGAACTCGCCGGTCCCGATCGGGACGGTGCCGATCTACCAGGCGCTGGAGAAGGTCGGCGGAGTCGCCGAGGACCTGACCTGGGAGGTCTACCGCGACACCGTGATCGAGCAGGCCGAGCAGGGGGTCGACTACATGACCGTCCACGCCGGGGTGCTGCTGCGCTACGTCCCGCTGACGGCCGAGCGCATGACCGGGATCGTCTCGCGCGGGGGCTCGATCCTGGCCAAGTGGTGCCTGGCCCACCACGCGGAAAACTTCCTCTACACCTACTGGGACGAGCTGTGCGAGATCTTCGCCGCCTACGACGTCGCCTACTCGATCGGCGACGGCCTGCGGCCGGGGTCGATCGCCGACGCCAACGACGCCGCCCAGTTCGCCGAGCTGGAGACCCAGGGTGAGCTCACCCGCCGGGCCTGGGAGTTCGACGTCCAGGTGATGAACGAGGGCCCCGGCCACGTGCCGATGCACATGATCGCCGAGAACATGGAGAAGCAGCTCGCGTGGTGCGACGAGGCGCCGTTCTACACGCTGGGGCCCTTGACCACCGACATCGCGCCCGGCTACGACCACATCACCAGCGCGATCGGCGCCGCCATGATCGGCTGGTACGGGACCGCCATGCTCTGCTACGTGACGCCGAAGGAGCACCTGGGGCTGCCGGACCGGGACGACGTCCGCGAAGGGGTGATCGCCTACAAGATCGCGGCCCACGCCGCCGACCTGGCCAAGGGCCACCCCGGCGCGCGGGTCCGCGACGACGCGCTGTCGAAGGCGCGCTTCGAGTTCCGCTGGCGCGACCAGTTCCACCTCGCGCTCGACCCCGAGCGGGCCGAGGAGTACCACGACCAGACGCTCCCGGCGGAGGGCGCGAAGGTGGCCCACTTCTGCTCGATGTGCGGGCCGAAGTTCTGCTCGATGAAGATCACGCAGGACGTCCGCGACTACGCGAAGGCGAAGGGCCTGGAGGCCGCCGCGGCGATCGAGGCCGGTCTCGCCGAGAAGGCCGGCGAGTTCCGCGAGACCGGCGCCGAGGTGTACCGCCCGGCGTGAGTGCCGGGGGCGCCGGCGCCGACAGGACCGGGCCGCGCGCCTCCTCATCCTCAAGGCCGGCGGCGGCTGGGCCGGCGGCTTCGACGGGAACACCGATGCGCTGACGATCTCGGTCGGCGGCACGTCGACGACGTACGACTTCGAGCTCGACGCGCCCGCGCCGACCGGCAGGGACCAGTGCAAGAACGGCGGTTGGGAGGCGTACGGCTTCAAGAATCAGGGCCAGTGCATCCGGTTCGTGAGCACCGGTCAGGACAGCCGCTAGGCGAGTCCGACCCGCATCCGTTCATGGCGAGGGCCCTGGCGCGAGCCGGGGCCCTTCGCACATCCGGGACGGTCATCGACTCCGATCGACTCACCACCAGGCGGTCATATGGGGTTCACTCGCGACGAGTTGGAGGCGGCCCGCGGCCGGAGCGTGCCCGACCTGGCCGGCGATGACGTGCGGCTCCTCTTCGTCGGCATCAACCCGGGGCTCTGGACCGCCGCCGCCCAGGCCCACTTCGCCCGCCCCGGCAACCGGTTCTTCAAGGCGCTCCACAAGGCGGGGATCACCGGGTGGGCCCTGGACCCGCGGGACGGCTTCGACCCCGACGAGCGGGCCGAGCTCGAAGGCCGCGGCGTCGCGATCACGAACCTGGTGAACCGGGCCACCGCGCGCGCCGACGAGCTGGATCCGAGCGAGTACGTGGAGGGCGCCCGCGCGCTGGACCGCAAGATCGCCGACTGGCGGCCCGCGGTCGTGGCCTTCGTCGGCCTCGGAGCGTATCGCGCGGCCTACGGCCGGCCCAGATCGGGGGTCGGGCGGCAACCCGATCATCGAATCGCGGGCGCGCAGGTGTGGGCCCTCCCCAACCCGTCGGGCCTCAACGCCCACTACCAGGTGGGGGCGCTGGCGGCTCTCTATCGCGAGGCCGCGGTGGCCGCGGGCGTTCCGCTCGACCCGGTCCGGATCTAGTGTAGAGGCGGCCACGGCCTGACGCGATAATGATCGTCAGCCGGGAGCGCCGGCGAGCACCTGGAGCACCGCGTCGTGGAGCGCGCCGTTGGTCGAGACCGCGCTCCCCCCCGCCGGCACGGCCTCGCCGGCCAGCGTCGTGAAC
>DATLFF010000266.1:0-9265 GCA_035524915.1 Gemmatimonadota bacterium
GCCGGTCAGCTGTCCGATCGCCACGGGCCCGCCGAGCGAGCGCATGCTCACCCCTCCCGTCACCAAGTCGTAGAGGCCGCCCAGGATCAGCGTGCTGGCGCGGAGCGTGGCGCGGGTGCCCGCCGCGATCGCCTCGCCCGACGAGAGCTCGATCCGCCCCACCTCGGTGCCGACCCCCAGATAGCCGGTGTCCACGAACTTGCCGTCCGTCGGCCGCGGCGCCTTCTGCACCCCGGTCTCGACCGTGAGCGAGAGCTGGGTCGACTCTCCGCCTTCGCCGGGACGCTCGACCCGGACCGGCAGTAGCTGCCCCGGGCGGTCGCGCACGAGCCGGGACACGGCGCCGAAGGACTCGGTCGCCTCGCCGTCGATCGCCACGATCCGGTCGCCGGGCCGGATGCCGGCCAGGTCGGCCGGGCTGCCCGGATCCACGTGGGCCACCACCGCGGGGACCAGCGGCTCGATGGCCAGCGCGACCCGCTGCCGCTCCCCCTTGGCCTCGGCTTGCACCACGATCTCCTCGCCGCTCACCATGCCGATCCGGACCGGTCCGTCGCCGTCGAAGATCGTCCCGGTGATCTCGTACCAGTTCTCGACCGGAATCCCGTCCACGGATCGGATCTCGGCGCCGACCAGGGACGCCATCTCGGGATGCTCGGCCACAACCAGCGAGTCGACCGCCGCCACCCGCGTCCCGTCCACCGTGGGGATGCCTCCCCGCCAGGCGAGACCGACGTAGATGAACCAGCCGAGCAGAAAGTTCATGAGGACGCCGGCGGACAGGACCAGCAGCCGCCAGGGGACCGACTTGCTCTCGAACCGCTGCTCGGGCGGCACGCGCTCCTCGAGATCCACGTCCTCGATCGCTCCCCCCTCCACGGCCTCGAACGCCTCCTCCCCTTCCATGCCCGCCATCTTGACGTAGCCGCCGAAGGGGATGGCCGAGATGCAGTAGTCGGTGCCGCCCACCTTGAAGCCGAAGAGCCGCGGCCCGAGCCCGATCGAGAACCGCGGCACCGCGATCCCCGCCCACTTGGCCGTGGCGAAGTGGCCCAGCTCGTGGACGAACACCAGGATGCCGAGGACGAGGATCGTGAGGAGGAGGGTCTGCATGGGCCTTTCCCTACCCGGCGGGGCGCGTTCGGGGTCCGTGGGGAAGGGAAAAAGTAGACCGGGGGCCGGGGCCGCGCCAGCAGCGGCGGGCGGCCCGGTCCCGCGCCTCCGAATCGGCGGCTTCGAGCGCCTCGACCGAGCCCGCGGGCCCGACGTCGTGCGCCCCGAGCGCCTCCTCCACCACGCGGGCGATGTCGGGGAAGCCGATCCGGCCGGCCAGGAACGCCTCCACCGCCACCTCGTCGGCGGCGTTGAAAACGGCCGGCGCAGTCCCGCCGGCCATCCCCGCCTCGCGGGCGATCCGGAGCATCGGGAACGCCTCGAAGTCGGGCGGCTCGAAATCCAGCCCCGAGAGCGCCGCCAGGTCCGCCGCCCCAGGCCCCGGCACCCGCTCGGGCCACGTCAGGGCGGCCCGGATCGGCGCCCGCATGTCGGGCTCCCCCAGCTCAGCGAACAGCGCGCCGTCCACGGTCTCGATCAGTCCGTGGACGATCGACCGCGGATGGACCACGACGTCGATCGCGTCGTAGGGCAGGCCGAACAGCCAGTGGGCCTCGATCACCTCGAGCCCCTTGTTGGCGAGCGTGGCGGAGTCGACGGTGATCCGGGGGCCCATCGACCAGGTGGGGTGGTCCAGCGCGTCCTCCGGGGTGACCCCGGCGAGCCGCGCGGGGTCCCACCCGCGGAAGGGCCCCCCGCTCGCGGTCAGGACGATCCGCCGCACCTCGTCGCGCCGCCGGCCGGCCAGGAGCTGCCAGATCGCGTTGTGCTCACTGTCCACCGGCAGCAGCCGCGCCGCCGGGTCGCCGAACCGAGCCGCACTGTCGCCGGGCCCACCCGCCACGCCGGCCCCCGGGCCCGCGCCGGCCGCCGCCACCACCAGCTCCCCGCCCACCACCAGCGACTCCTTGTTGGCGAGCGCCACGCGCCGCCCGTCCCCCAGCGCCGCCAGCGTGGCGCGGAGCCCGGCCGCGCCCACGATCCCGTTCAGCACGGTGTCGGCGCCCGCGACGGCGGCCAGCGCCTCGACACCCTCCGCGCCGTCGAGCACCTCGACCTCGAACGCCCCCGCCGCCCGCGCCTCGGCGGCTGCCCCCGGGTCGGCGATCGCCACCGCCTCGGGCCGCCACCGCCGGGCCAGCTCCGCCAGCTCGCGCCACGACGAGGCGCACGAGAGCCCGGTCACGCGGACCCGGTCGCCGAGCTCGGCCGCCACGTCCAGCGCGCTCGCGCCGATGGAGCCCGTGGCCCCCAGGATCGAGAGGTTCAATGGACGATCCAGTGGACGTAGTAGTAGAAGACCGGCGCGGTCACGAGCAGGGAATCGAAGCGGTCCAGCACGCCGCCGTGGCCGGGGATCAGCCGCGAGGAGTCCTTGACCCCGGCGTCCCGCTTGAAGGCCGACTCCACCAGGTCGCCGCAGGGCGCGGCCACGCCGATCAGGACCCCCACCGCCAGGGCGTCCAGCGGGTCGAACAGGCGCACCCACACGTTCACCGCCCACAGGACCGGGAACGCCAGCACCACGGTGGCGATCAGCGCGCCGAGCGCTCCCTCCACCGACTTCCCCGGGCTCACCCGGGGCAGGAGCCGCCGCCGGCCCCAGCGGTGGCCCACGAAGTAGGCCACCGTGTCGTTCGCCCAGGTGAGGAGGATCGGCACCGCCACGAGCAGCGCGCCGAACCAGTCGGGCATCCCCGGCGTCCGGCTCGGGACCTCCCGCAGTAGCACCAGGTGGCCGAAAGAGAGACCGACCCACGCCGCGCCCGTCACCGTGACCGCCACCGAAGCGATCGCCCCGTCCGCCTCGGGGTCGAGGAGGTGGGCCATGGCCACGCCGAAGATCGCCGCCAGTAGGAACGCCGGCAGGAGATCCGGCCGGCGGGTGGAGGCCTCGAGCGCGGCCGGAAACGCCAGCGCCAGCCCGATCCCCGCCACGGCCCGCGGCCGGTAGCCCCTCGCCGCGGCCATGCCGAAGAACTCCCACGCCGCCACCGCCGACAGCGCCATGACCGCCGCCAGGAACCAGAGCCCGCCCAGCACGACGGCCACCAGAAACAGGGGGACCAGCACGGCGGCCGTGGCCAGCCGCCGGAGCACGTCCTCGCGGGGCGCGCCGCCCGTCACAGCCGCGGCCCCACGTCGCGCGGCGCGCCCCCCGTCAGACCAGGACCGCGCCGAAGCGCCGCTCGCGCTCCTGATACGCCGCGATGGCGTCGAGGAAGGCCTGGCGGCCGAAGTCCGGCCACAGGATGTCGGTGACGTAGAGCTCGGTGTAGGCGATCTGCCACAGGAGGAAGTTCGAGATCCGCATCTCCCCGCTCGTCCGGATCAGGAGGTCCGGGTCCGGCATGTCGGCGGTGTAGAGGAAACGGGCGAAAGCGGCCTCGTCGAGCCCGGCGGGATCCAGCCGCCCGGCGGCGGCCTCGCCTGCGATCCGCCGCGCGGCCTCGACGATCTCGGTCCGTCCGCCGTAGGAAAGCGCCAGCGTCACGGTCAGGGCCCCACCATCCGCCGTCGCCTCGATCAGCCGGTCCAGTTCCCGGCGGACGGACGGCTCCAACCGGTCCAGCTCCCCGATCGCGGTCACCCGGATCCCCTTCTCGACCAGCTCGTCCCGCTCGGAGTCGATGTAGCGGCGGAGCAGCGTCATCAGCGCCTCCACCTCGGCCCGCGGGCGCTTCCAGTTCTCCTGGCTGAAGGCGAACAGCGTGAGCCACGGGATCCCCAGGTCGGCCGCCGCCTCGATCACCGCGCGCACCGACTTCATCCCCTCGCGGTGGCCGACGATGCGGGGCCGGCGCTGGCGCCGCGCCCAGCGGCCGTTGCCGTCCATGATCACGGCCACGTGGCGGGGAAGGTCCCCGCGGGCCCGGATCTCGCGCTCGGAGGCCACTAGACCTCCATCACCTCTTCCTCCTTGCGCTTGAGCATCTCGTCGATCTGCTTGATGTGCGCGTCGGTGATGTCCTGCACCTCCTTCAAGAGCCGGTGCATGTCATCCTGGCTGATCTCGTGCTCCTTCTCCAGCTGCTGCACCCGCTTGTTGGCGTCGTGCCGGATGTTGCGCACGGCGATCCGCCCCTCCTCGGCCACCTTGTGCGTGACCTTCACCAGCTCCTTGCGCCGCTCCTCGGTGAGCGCGGGGATCGGGATCCGGATCACCTTGCCGTCGTTCGACGGGGTGAGTCCCAGGTCGCTCGCCAGGATCGACTTCTCGATCGCGCCCATCTGGCTGGGGTCGAAGGGCTGGATCACGATCAGGCGCGGCTCGGGGGCCGAGATCGTGGCCATCTGATTCAGCGGCATCTGCTGGCCGTACGCGTCCACCTTCACCAGGTCCAGCAGCGAGGGAGACGCCTTGCCCGTGCGGATGATGCCGAACTCGTGCCGCACCGCCTCCACGGACTTGTCCATGTGCTGATCCACGTCCCGCAGCATCGGATCCCGCATCGGCCCCTCCCTTCGGCTGGCTCGCTCTAGTCGCCCACCGTCGATCCCACCGTCTCGCCGGACAGGATCGCGCGCACGGCGCCCTTGCGCTGGATGTTGAAGACGACGATCGGGAGACCGTTCTCCCGGCACATCGATACCGCGGTCGCGTCCATCACCCGGAGGTCCCGCTGGAGCACGTCCATGTACGAGATCCGCTCGATGAACTCGGCGCCGGGATCGAGCCGCGGATCGGCGGTGTAGATGCCGTCCACGTTGGTGGCCTTCAAGACCGCGTCGGCGTGGATCTCGATCGCGCGCAGGACGGCCGCGGTGTCGGTGGAGAAGTAGGGGTTGCCGGTACCGCCCGCGAACACGACGATCCGGCCCTTCTGGAGGTGGCGGACGGCGCGGCGCCGGATGTAGGGCTCGGCGACCTCGTCCATGCGGATGGCGGTGAGGACGCGGGTGTCGTGGTCCTTGCGCTCCAGCATGTCCTGGAGCGCGAGGGCGTTCACGACGGTGGACAGCATCCCCATGTAGTCCGAGGTCACGCGGTCCATGCCCTGCTCGCTGGCGGCCGCGCCCCGGACGATGTTGCCGCCCCCGACCACGAGGCCCAGCTCCACGCCGGTGGCGTGGATCTCCCCGATCTCCTCCGTCAGGCGATCGACGACGGCCGGGTCGATGCCGAAGCCCCGATCCCCGGCGAGGGCCTCGCCGGAGAGCTTGAGAACGATTCTCCGGAAGCGGCTAGGCGCCGACTTCGAACCGGACGAATCGCCGGACGACGATGTTCTCTCCGAGGCGCTGGACGGCTTCGGTGACGACATCGGAGACCTTCCGGTCGGGGTCCTTGATGTAGGCCTGCTCCACGAGGCAGACCTCCTGGTACCACTTGTCCATCTTGCCGGCGGCGATCTTCTCCACGATCTCGGCGGGCTTGCCGGACTCCTCCGCCTGCTGACGGTAAATCGCGGCCTCCCGCTCGACCACCTCTGGCTCAACGCTCTCCCGGTCCACACCCACCGGGTTGGTGGCGGCCACCTGCATGGCCAGGTTCCGGGTCAACTCCTTGAAATCGTCGGTCTTGGCCACGAAGTCCGTCTCGCAGTTCACCTCGATCAGGACTCCGATCTTGCCGCCCAGGTGAATGTAGCTGTCCACCCGGCCCTCCTCCGCCGCCCGGCCGGCCTTCTTCGCGGCCTTGGCCTGCCCGGTCTTGCGGAGCAGGTCGATCGCGGCCTCGATGTCTCCGCCGGTCTCCTGGAGCGCCTTCTTGCACTCCATCATTCCCACACCGGTGCGCTGGCGGAGCTCCTGCACCTGGGTCGCGGTGATCGTCATTGTCTTGCCTCCTTGTATCCTATTCTTCTTCCGTGCCCTCTTCGGGGGCGCCCTCCAGGCGGGCGCGGATCTTCCGCCGGGCCCGGGCGCGCACGGCCCGCGGCTCGTCGGGCTTCTCCTGGTCCTTCTCGGCGGCGGCTTCCTCGGCGCGTTCCTCCTTCACCAGGCGCTGGCGGGCCTCGATGATGGAGTCGGCGATCTGGCTGGTGATGAGGCGCACCGACTTGATGGCGTCGTCGTTGCCGGCGATCGGGACGTCGATCGGATCGGGGTCCGCGTTCGTGTCCACGATCGCGATCAACGGGATCCCGAGCTTCTCCGCCTCGCGGACGGCGATCGTCTCCTTCTTCGCGTCGACCACGAACACGGCGCCGGGGAGCTCCTCCATGTCGGCGAAGCCGCCCAGGTTGAGATGCAGCTTCCCGTATTCGCGCTCGATCTGAATGACTTCCTTCTTCGGCAGGCGCTCGAACGTGCCGTCCTGCCGCATGAGCTCGATCTCCTTGTAGCGCAGGAGACCCCGCTTCATCGTGCGGAAGTTCGTCAGCGTGCCGCCCAGCCAGCGGTGCGTCACGTAGAACTGGTCGCAGCGCTCGGCCTCGTCGCGCACCACGTCGGACAGGTGCCGCTTGGTGCACACGAACAGGACCTTCTTGCCCTCCGCGGCGACGCCCGCCACCAGCTCCTTGGCGCGGTGGATCTGCCGCAGGGTCTTGGTCAGGTCGATGATGTAGATCCCATTGCGCTCGGCGAAGATGAACTTCCTCATCTTCGGGTTCCATCGGCGGGTCTGGTGTCCGAAATGGACGCCCGCCTCCAGTAGAGCGCGCAACTCAGCCGGAACGGCCACGGTGGGTCTCCTTCGTTTCGGGTTGGTCGTCCACCGGGTTCGACGGCGACTCGCGATCCGCCTGGGGCGGACACCCGCGATCGCCTCCCCCGGTGTGCAGATTTTCGGCCCTTCCGGACCGCCGTGCCTCTAGCGCTTGGAGAACTGGAACCGCTTGCGCGCCTTGGGGCGGCCGTACTTCTTCCGCTCCACCATGCGCGGGTCGCGCGTCAGCAGGCCCTCGGCCTTGAGCGTGGGCCGAAGCTCCGCGTCCGCCGCCACCAGCGCCCGGGCAATGCCCAGCGCCACCGCGCCGGCCTGGCCGGTCTGGCCGCCGCCGCGGACGTTGACGGTGATGTCGTACTGGTTCTCCGCCTTGCCGACGGCCAGCGGCTTCTGCACCTGCTGAACGTACAGCGGACGCGGGAAGTAATCGGCCAGCGCGCGGCCGTTGATCTTCCAGTTCCCCTTGCCGGGCCTCAGGTAGACGCGCGCCACCGCGGTCTTCCGGCGCCCGATGCCGATAATCGCCTGCTTCGCCATGCTACGCCTCTCCCTCGATCTGGGTCTGCGGCGGCCACCGGTCGAGATCGATCGCCACCGGCCGCTGGGCTTCGTGGGGATGTCCGGTCTCGGCGTACACCTTGAGCTTCTTGAACATCTTCCGGCCCAGCTTGCCCTTGGGCATCATGCCCCGGACCGCCAGCTCCACCACCCGCTCGGGGTGGGTTTCGAGCATCCGGCGGATCGGCGTTTCCGTGAGTCCGCCCGGGTAGCCGGAGTGACGGTAGTAGCGCTTCTGGTCGAGCTTGCGGCCGGTCAGCCGGACCTTGCCGGCGTTGACGACCAGCACGTGGTCGCCGGTGTCCATGTGCGGCGTGTAGATCGGCTTGTGCTTGCCGCGGAGGATCTGCGCGATCCGGCTCGCGAGCCGCCCGAGCGTCTGCCCCTCGGCGTCCACCAGGTACCACCGGCGGGTGATCTGATCGGGCGTCACGGAGTGCGTCGTCATGCGGTCCTCGTCGAGATTGGATCGGGCGGGATGCCCGCGCCGCGGGGTCGGATCGCCCCGCGCCGTTCGATGTCAGCATAGGAAGATACGAAAGCCCGCCCGACCCGTCAAATGACCGGGCCCCGCGGGCACCGCCGATCAGGAGCGGAAGATATCCCGCCCCGGGCCGGGACGCCATCCGGAGCGGCGCCGCCGGGGGGTGCGGCCGCCGGTTCGGCGTGGCCCCCCCGACCTCACCAGTTGAGGCACCGGAGGGAGGTTCCGTCCCAGACCACGGTCCGCGTGAACTCGGTGCTCGCCCGCTCCCGGAACGTGCAGTGGATCGGAGGGGGCGAAACGATGTCATCGCTGACCGGGGGAATGGAGAACTCGAAGACCTGACCCAGCTCCGCCGCGCCCGTCAGGGTCTCCGAGGACAGGGGCGCGACGTCGTGGGAGAACTCGTCGTCGATCAGGATCGTGACGAACACGAGCGTCTTGTTCTGGAGGCGCAGGGTCAGGACCCCGTCGGGCTCGGAGGGGGACGAATGTGCGCATCCCGCCACCAGGGCGATCATCGGCCAGCCGAGTCGCCGGAGCTTCATCCGGCCGGCCCCCGGAGCACCCCCAGGGTCTCGGAGTAGGGCGGCCGGAGGAGCCCCGCGTCGGTCAGGAAGCCGCTCACGTAGCGGGCCGGCGTCACGTCGAACGCCGGGCTGTACACCTTGACCCCCTCGGGCGCGGTCCGCGAACCGAACCCTTCAGTCACCTCGAGCGGGTCCCGCTCCTCGATCGGGATCTCCGCGCCGGTCGCCAGCGAGAAGTCGAAGGTGGAGCGCGGGGCCGCCACGTAGAACGGGATCCCGTGCTCCTTCGCCAGGATCGCCACGCCGTAGGTCCCGATCTTGTTCGCCGTGTCGCCGTTGGCGGCGATCCGGTCGGCGCCGACGATCACGAGGTCGATCTCCCCCTTCGCCATCGTGGCCTCCGTCATCCCGTCGGTGATCAGCGTGACGTCGATCCCGCTCTGCATGAGCTCCCACGTGGTGAGCCGCGCGCCCTGCAGGAGCGGCCGGGTCTCGTCGGCGTAGACCCGGATCGCCTTGCCGTCGGCGTGGGCCACGTAGGCGCAGGCGAGCGCGGTGCCGAGGCCGGACGTGGCGAGCCCGCCGGCGTTGCAGTGGGTGAGGATCCCGGCGCGGTCGGCGATCACCTCGCGCGCCGCCTCGCCGATCCGGCGGCTCATCTCGAGGTCCTCCTCGAAGATCGCGAGCGCCTCCTGCTCGAGCCGCTCCCAGAGCGCGGCGGCGGCCATGTCGGCGTGGCCGGCGGCCACCGCGCGCATGCGCTCCAGCGCCCAGGTCAGGTTGACCGCAGTCGGGCGCGCGGCGGCGAGCGTCGCGGCGTGCTCGTCGAGCCGGGCGTGGAAGTCCTCCGGCTCGTCGTCCCTGTGGGGCCGGAGAGCGGCCACCAGCCCCATCGCGGCCGCGATCCCGATCGCGGGGGCCCCGCGGATCCGAAGGGCCCGGATCGCCTCCACCATCTCGGGGACG
>DATLFF010000267.1:0-2755 GCA_035524915.1 Gemmatimonadota bacterium
CGGCCGGTTTCATCGCGGGGCTCCGCCGGGCGCTGGACGGCGCGGGGTAGGTCGCGCCCGCCGTCACTCCCGCATTGCCACCATCGGCCGGACCCGCGCCGCCCGCCGCGCGGCGAAGAACACCGCGCCGATCCCCGAGGCCGCCAGCAGCAGCGGGGCGGCGGCCCAGGCGGCGGCGTCGAGCGGACTCACGCCGTAGAGCATCCCTTCCAGCAGCCGGGTCACCAGCAGACCGCCGCCGAGACCGGCCAGGATCCCGGCGCCGATGAGGGCGGCCCCGCCGCGGATCACCAGGGCGAGGTTGCTACCCGGCGAGCCCCCGAGGGCGGCCCGGATGCCGAGCTCCCGCCGCCTCTGTTCCACGACGTAGCTCATGACGCCGTAGAGCCCCGCGAGGGCCAGGGCGACCGCGACGCCCGCGAAGATGCCCATGAGGGCGAGGTAGAAGCGGGGTCGGCCCATGGACGCGGCGATCACTTCCTCCATGGGCCGGACGCGGCTCAGAGCCGCCTCCGGATCCACGGCGAAGACCGCACGGCCGACCGCCTGCGCGAACGCCGACGGGTCGCCCGTGACGCGGACGATCAGCGGGAAGCTCGTCGCACCGCGCCCTCCCTGATCGTAGGTCCGGTATACCTCGGGCCTCGGCGGCTGGTCCGGGCCGAAGTTCTTGATGTCGCTCACCACGCCGACGATCGTGGCGAAGGTCGTGTCGCCGAGGTGGAACCGCCTGCCCACCGCGTCCTCGCCCGGGAAGTGCCGCTCCGCCAGCGTGCGGTTCGCCACGGCGACGACCGGCGCCTCCGGCCGCTCGTCATCGCCGGGCTCCAGCGGGCGGCCCGCGAGCAGGGTCATGCCCATGGCGTCGAAGAACCCCGGCGTCACGATGCGGGTCTCGACGAGCGGCAGGCGCGTCGGATCCTCGCCCGGCACGCCTTCGTAGCGGATGTTGAAGTTCCACCCCCAGCTGGTGTACGGGATGAGGGTGATCGCCGCGGCACGGCTCACGCCCGGCACCGCCTCCACGGCCTCGAGGGCGGGCTCCAGGAAGCGGTCCACCGCCGTGCCGTCCGGGTACCGGTCCGCCGGGACGTGCACGCTCAGCGTGAGGAGGGTGGACGCATCGAAGCCCGGGTCCTGATCGACGAGGCCGCGGAACCCGCGCAGCAGGAGACCCGCCCCCAGGAGCAGGATGAGGGACAGGGCGACCTCGGCCACGATCAGGCCGCGGAGGAACCGGTTGTGCTGCCGGCCGGCCCCGCTGCGGCCTTCGGTCCGGAGCGCGTCCTGAGGATCCGAGCGCTGCGCCTGCCACGCGGGGGCGAGGCCGGAGAGCAGGGCCACGGCGACGGCCAGCGCCACCCCGAATCCGAGGACGCGCAGGTCGATCGGCATGGCCGCGAGCTGGGGAAGCCCCACCGCGGCGACGCGCGACTCGATCACCCGCGTTCCCGCCCATGCCAGCGCGAGCCCCGCGGCCGCACCGACGGTGGTCAGGATGGCGCTCTCCACGATGGCGCCCGACAGGATGCGGCGCCGGGACGCCCCGATCGCCGTGCGGATCGCCCATTCCGCCTGCCGGCCCGCGCCGCGGGCGAGGAGCAGGCTCGCCACGTTCGCCACGGCGATCAGGAGCACCAGCGCCACGGCTCCCAGGAGCAGCGTGAGCGGCCCCTCGATGCCTCGCTTCGATTCCCGGTGCAGGGGAACCACCCGGAGCTGCTCGCCCCGGAGCTCCGGATACGCCTCGATGATGCGCTCCATGATCCCGTGCAGCTCCCGGTCCGCGGTCCCGGCCGCCGCCCCGTCCGCCAGCCGGCCCTGAAGCAGGAGGTAATTGGTCCTGCGCGCGGTCGCCTGCCAGCCCGAGATCCGCAGCGGCACCCATACCTCGCCGGCGATCTGGGCGCCACCGTGAGGGACCCGGAAGTCCCGGGGCAGCACCCCGATGATCTCGTGGATCTCGCCGTCCAGGCGGACCGCGCGCCCGAGCACCGACGGATCGCCGCCGAACTGCTCCCGCCAGAGCTCCTCCGTCAGGACGAGGACGGGGGTCTCCGCCGCGCCGTCCTGACCCGGCCGGAAGATCCGCCCCAGAGCCGGCCGGACCCGCAGCATGGCCAGGTAGTCGTCCGAAGCCCGCACGATGGACGCGCGCATCGAGCGCCCCTCGGCCTGGAGGATCCCGCTGCCGGAGGTGGCCGCGGCCAGGGTTTCGAGCGTGCGGGTCTCCCGGGCGAGGTCGAGGTAGTTCGGGGCCGAGAAGGGGCCCGTGGCGAAGTTCGGGGTGGTGCGGAAAACCGAGACCAGCCGGTCCGCCGCCGGAAAGGGAAGGGGCCGCAGGAGAGCCGCGTTGACGGCGGTGAAGATGGCCGTGGTCGCCCCCAGCCCCAGCGCCAGACAGAAGATCGCGGCCAGGGACAGGAGGGGGTGGCGCACCAGCCCTCGCACGGCGGGACGGATCCGGGCAGGCATGCGGGGAGTCCTTGTTGTCGGGTTCGCGGTCGGGTTCGGGGCGGGCGCGAGGCCCGCCGGGCCTTCGAGCACATTGGATGGCGCTGGGGCGGGAATGGTTCGACCGGGGTTGGTCGGGCCCGCGACCCGCGGGCCATCCCTACCGTCCGAGGCGGTCCGGCAGCCCGGGGTCCGGCTCCACGAACACCGTCCGGACGCGCTCCGGCAGCACGGCCCCCGGTGGCGCCCTGCGCGGCTTCCGTACGTACTTCCGGCGCGTCCAGTCCACCGGCACGGTCCC
>DATLFF010000268.1:0-10758 GCA_035524915.1 Gemmatimonadota bacterium
GCCGCGTCTGGGCCTCCACCCCGTCGGCCAGCTCGCCGGTGGCGGGATCCATCCCGATCTGGCCGGCGGTGAACACCCACCCGCCCGAGGCGATCCCCTGGCTGTAGGGGCCGATCGCCCCCGGGGCGCCGTCCGTCTCGATCCGCTCGCGCTCCATGGCTCCTCCCTATCCAGTCTCAGAACAGCCCGTGGACGGTCCCGTCGGGGTCGACCCGCATCGCGGCGGCGGCCGGCCGCCGGGGGAGCCCCGGCATGGTCATGATGTCGCCCGTCAGGACGACGAGGAACCCGGCTCCCGCCGAGGGGCGCACCTCGGACACCGTGATGTGGAACCCGCGCGGGCGGCCGAGCCGCGTGGGATCGTCGGAGAGCGAGTACTGGGTCTTGGCCACGCAGACCGGCAGGTTCCCCAGGCCGATCCGCTCCATGCGGTCGATGTGCCGGTCCGCGTCCCGCGAGTACTCCACCCCGTCGGCGCCGTACACCCGGCGGGCGATCTCCTCGATCTTCTGGCGCACCGACCACTCGAGCGGGTAGAGCGGTCGGAACGTCCCGCGCGGACCGGCGGCGGCCGCGGCCATCACGCGGTCGGCCAGGTCGAGCCCGCCCGCGCCGCCCTCGGCGTGGACGAGCGCCCGCGCGACCGCGGTCTCGCGGCCGGTGCAGAACGCCTCGACGGCCTTCAGCTCGGCCTCGGTGTCGGTCGCGAACACGTTCAGCGCCACCACCACCGGCACCCCGAAGAGGGACAGGATGTCGAGGTGGGCGTCCAGGTTCACGAGACCCCGCTCCAACGCCTCCAGGTCCTCGACCGCCAGCGCCTTCTTCGGCGCGCCGCCGTTCTGCTTGAGCGCGCGCACGGTGGCCACCACCACCGCCACCGAGGGCTCCAGCGCCCCGTAGCGGCACTTGATGTCGAAAAACTTCTCGGCCCCGAGGTCGGTGCCGAAGCCGGCCTCCGTCACGCACCAGTCCCCGAGCGAGAGCCCCATCCGCGTGGCCAGCAGCGAGTTGCAGCCGTGGGCGATGTTCGCGAACGGACCGCCGTGGACGAAGGCGGGACCGCCCTCCAGGGTCTGGACCAGGTTCGGCTGGATCGCCTGCTTGAGCAGGAGCGTCATGGCGCCGTGGGCCTCCAGGTCGGCGGCACACACCGGCTCGTCGTCGTAGGTGTAGCCGACCACGATCCGGCCGAGCCGGGCCTCCAGATCCTCCAGCCCGTCGGCCAGGCACAGGATCGCCATCACCTCGCTGGCCACGGTGATCGAGAAGCCGTCCTCGCGCGGCACCCCGTGGGTCTTGCCGCCCAGGCCCACCACCATCCGCCGGAGCGAGCGGTCGTTCATGTCCAGGGCCCGCCGCCACAGCACCTGGCGCGGATCGAGCCGGGCCTCGTTGCCGAAGTGGAGGTGGTTGTCGAGCAGCGCCGCCAGCAGGTTATTGGCCGCGCCGACGGCGTGGATGTCGCCGGTGAAGTGGAGGTTGATCTCCTCCATCGGGACGACCTGGCTGTGGCCCCCGCCGGCCGCCCCGCCCTTGATCCCCATGCAGGGCCCGAGCGACGGCTCCCGGAGACACAGGACGGCCCGCTCGCCGCGGCGGCGGAGCGCCTGGGCGAGTCCCACCGAGACCGTCGACTTGCCCTCGCCCGCCGTCGTCGGGCTGATGCCCGTGACCAGGACGAGCCGGCCCTTCGCCGGCCGGTCGGCCAGCGCTTCGAGCCCGACCTTGGCGATGTGGCGGCCGTAGGTCTGGTACTCGTCGTCCGCGAGGCCAAGCTCGTCGGCGATCTCGGAGATCGGTCGGAGCCGGGCCGCCTGGGCGATCTCGATGTCGCTCTTCATCGGTGCGGCAATCTAGGGCGTCCCCGGTGGACCCGCCCGCTCCTCCTCCAACCGGATCACCGCCCTGAGCGCGGCCAGGACCGACAGGTTGAAGGCGAGCTCCACCAGCGCGGCGAACTGCTCGGCGTAGAAGCTGAACGGCTGGACCAGCAGGATCGACACCAGGATCGCCCGCTCGAACGAGCTGTAGGCGGACAGCCTCGCGCGCCGCAGCCGGACCACCCCGGCGACGATGAACGCGGCCGAGAGCCCCGACGCCGCCAGCTGGGCCACCTCGAGACCCGAGAGCCGCTCCAGTCGCTCGACCACCCGCCCCAGGTACGCCACGTCGAGCAGGTGCTCCGGCCCGACCCCCAGCACGAAGATGAGGAGCGCCCCGAACGCCAGCTTGACCACCAGCTGGCCCACGAAGAAGACGATGAGCGCCAGGTCGAAGCCCGGGAGCGCCGCCAGCCTCCCGTAGAGCCTCCGCACGGCCGCGCGGATCCGCGTCACCGGCCCCGGCGCACGCGGCCCCACCACCGCGGCCCGCGTGAGCGCGTCGCGCAGGGCGCCGGTGAGCGGGTGGACGGGGTCGGCCCGCTCCAGATACTCGAGCGCCCGTCGCCGCTCGACCTCGTCGAGATCCAGCCGGGCGTACTCCTCGGTCTCGCGAAGCGCGTTCAGCAGGTATTCGTCGGATCGGTAGCCGCCGCGACCGTGGATCGCGTGCCGGGTGAGGAAGACCAGCACGAACGTCACGTAGATGAGCGCCACCGCGGGCTGGTAGAAGTAGTCGTTGTCCCGCGTGACGAACTTGCCGACCTCGTCGATGAAGAGCCCGAACCCGAGCCCGCCCAGGAGCGCCGCCAGCCGGCTCGCCGCGCGCCCGAGGAACGACAGCACGAGCACGAAGCCCACCAGCATCAGGAGCCCGCCCCACAGCAGATGCGCGAGGTGGATCGTGGCCCCGCCGACGGCGGGGTAGCCGGAGAGGTGGAGGAAGAGCCGGGTCGCGAGGATCACGCTGACCGCGGCCACCACGAAGGTCTCGATCTGGGCCGGGGCCTCGAAGTCGCGCTGGAAGAAGGGGCGGGTCACGCTTCGTAGAAGCGGCGGGCGTTGGCGCGGGTGAGCTCGGAGGTCGTCTCGACGGGCTCGCCGCGCAGCTCCGCCAGGCGGGCCACGGTGGCGACCACGAAGGCGGGCTCGTTGCGGCCGCCGCGGTGCGGCACCGGGGCGAGGTAGGGGGCGTCCGTCTCGGCCAGCAGCCGCTCGGCGGGGACCCGCGGCACCAGCTCCCCGGCGGGGAACCTCGGGAACGTCACGATGCCGCTGAAGGAGACGTAGTATCCGCGCTCCACCGCCGTCTCCAGCATCTCCCGAGAGCCGGTGAAGCAGTGGAGCACCACGCGCTCCGGCACGACCGCCGACGCGCCCAGGATCTCGAGCGTCTCGTCCTCCGCATCGCGGGTGTGGACGACCACCGCCGCGCCGCGCCCGGCGGCCAGCTCCAGCTGCTCGGCGAAGGCCCGCCGCTGATCCTCGCGCGGACTGTTCATCCAGTGGTAGTCGAGGCCCGTCTCCCCCAGGGCGACGGCGCCGCCGTCCAGGTGCTCTTCGATCCGCCGCCGGATCCCGGGCGACCAGCGGGCGGCGTGGTGGGGGTGCAGCCCGCTCGCCCAGCGGATCCGGGGCCCCGGCCCGGCGACCGCGGCCAGCGCGCGGCCGCGGTCGGCCGCCTCGGGGTCGTCGGCCGACAGCACGATCTCCTCCACCCCCGCCGCGAGCGCCCGGGCGAGCGCCGCGTCCCGGTCGTCGTCGAACGCCGGATCCTGGAGATGGCAGTGGCTGTCGAAGTAGCGCGGAGCCCGGCCGGAGGGCGGGACCAATCCGCTCAGGCGCGGGAGCGGGCCCTGGGGGCGGCGGCGGGCTTCTTCTTGTCCTCGATCCGGTGCTTCCACTCCACCACGACGGGAGAGGCGATGAAGATCGAGGAGTACGTGCCGATCAGGATCCCGACGATCAGGGCGAAGGCGAAGTCGTGGATCACCTCGCCTCCCATGAAGAAGAGGAACGTGAGCACGATCAGGGTGGTCCCGCCGGTGATGATCGTACGCGAGAGGGTCTGGTTGAGGGCCCGGTTGACGACCTCCTCGTAGGACTCCTTCCGCATGCTGCGCAGGTCCTCGCGGATCCGGTCGAACACCACGATCGTGTCATTCAGCGAGTAGCCGACGATGGTGAGGAACGCCGCCACCACGGCGAGAGAAATCTCCTTGTCGAGGAGCGAGAACACGCCCACCGATACGACAATGTCGTGGAGCGTCGCCACGATGGCCGCCACGCCGAACTTCAGGTCGAAGCGGATCGCCACGTAGATCAGGATGAGGATCAGGGCGTAGAGGACCGCCATGAGCGCCTGCTGCTTGAGCTCCTCGCCGATCTTCGGTCCGACCGCCTCGGTCCTGACGACCGAGAACTCGTGTCCCTCCAGCTCGGGCGCCCCGAGCAGCTGCTCCTCGATCCGCTGGCCGAACAGCTCCTCCTCGCCCTCCGGCACATGGGCCCGGACCACCACGTCGCGCGGCTCGCCGAAGCGCTGGACCTCGAAGGACTCGAGCCCGGGCGTGTCCCGCAGCACCGCGCGCAGGACCTCCGTCTCGACCGGCTGGTCGAACTCCAGCTGGACCAGGGTGCCGCCGGTGAAGTCGATGGAGTAGCGGAGCCCCCCGTGCAGCACGATCGAGGCGATCGGGATCACGGTCAGCAGCAGCGACAGAGCGTAGGCGTACTTGCGCCACGCCATGAAGGGGTAGTTCGCGTTCTTGAACAGCCAGATCATCTCAGATGCTCAACTTGGTGGCGGGCCGCGAGCGCGCCCAGGTTTCGAAGATCGTCCGCGTCACGAACACGGCCGTGAAGATCGACGAGATGATGCCGACCGAGAGCACGACCGCGAATCCCTTGATGGGCCCGGTACCGAACTGGAACAGCACCGCGGCCGCGATCAGGGTCGTGATCTGGGCGTCGAGGATCGTGACGAACGCGCGGTCGTAGCCGGCGTCGATGGAGGCCCGGACGGTCTTGCCCAGGTCCAGCTCCTCCCGGATCCGCTCGAACACCAGCACGTTCGCGTCGACCGCCATGCCGACCGTGAGGATGAGCCCGGCGATTCCCGGGAGCGTCAGGGTCGCGCCGAACGCGGCCAGCGCCGCGAGGATCAGCGCGATGTTGAGGGCCAGCGCCACGTTGGCCACGAGACCGGCGCCGCGGTAGTAGAACACCATGAAGGCCACCACCACGATCAGGCCCAGGAGCCCCGCCTTCCAGCCGCGCTCGATCGAGTCCGCTCCGAGGGAGGGGCCCACCGTGCGCTCCTCGATGATGTCGAGCGGCGCCGGCAGCGCGCCGGCGCGGAGCACGATGGCGATGTCGCGCGCCTCCTCGATGGAGTCGAACCCTTCGATCCGCGCCTGCCCGCCGGTGATCCGCTGGTTGATGTTGGGCGCCATCCGAACGACCTCGTCCAGCACGATCGCCATCCGCTCGTTCACGTGCTGGCCGGTGACGCGCGAGAAGGTCTCCCCGCCCTCGCTCGTCAGGTCGAGGGTGACGATGGGCATGGTCGGGTTCTGCGGGTCGTAGGTGGCGGCGGCCGTGGCGATCGCCTCGCCGGTCATGCCCGCCTCGCGCTCCACCAGGTAGAGCTCGCGATAGGTGCGGCCGTCCTCGAACGTCCGGCTGGTGCCCCAGAGCCACTCCCATTCCTCGTCGATCGCCTCGACGGCGGCCGGGTTTTCGAGCATCGCCCGCACCGCCGCCACCTGCCGCTCCTCGACGTAGAGCTGGATGTCGTCCTGCGAGATCTGCTGGGCGGTGAGGAGCGACGACAGCGGCTCCTCGCCGAGAGTGGGCGACGGCTGGTCGGCCGTGTCGAGCGGCTGCGCGCCTTCGCCGAGCAGATCGCCCAGGTCGCCGGTCGGCGTGTCCGCCGCGGTGGTGTCGGCCGCCGTGGTGTCGGCCGCCGTGGTGTCGGCAGCGGTGTCGGCGGCCGTCGTGTCGGTCGCTCCGGCCCCGCCGGTCGTGTCGGGGGCCGCCTGGCCCGCGGTGTCCGGCGCCGCGGCGCCGGCCAGGACCTCGTCCAGCTCGCGGACCGCCTCGGTGGTCTCGTCCGCGTCGGCCACGATCTGGAACTCGAGGTACGCGGTCCGCTGGACGAGCTCCTTGGCGCGCTCCTCGTCCTGGATCCCCGGCAGCTCCACGATGATCCGCTCGGCGCCGACCTTCTGGATCAGGGGCTCGGCGACGCCGAACTGGTCGACCCGGTTGCGGATGATCTCGAGCGCCCGGTCGACCGCGTCGGTCCGCTCCTCCCCGGTGAAGGCCCGCTCCGACTCGTCCAGCTCGAGCACCAGGTGCATGCCGCCCTGGAGGTCGAGACCCAGCTGGATGGCCCGACCCCTCAGCGACTCCCAGCCGGCCGGGTCCTCCCGCTCCATCTCCGCCCGCTCGGCGGGCGCCATGGAATAGAGGCGGAACGTGGGCCAGAGGTACCACAGGGCCGCCAGCATGAAGGCGGCGACGACGATCCAGCGGATTCGTAGGTCGTGGCGCATCAGGTTCCGCGGTGGCGGAGGAGTGGCTCGATCCGGCTTGTGAAAAAAGGAACGAGGAAGATAGGCGCGGCCCCCAGGCCCGTCAATTGACGCGCTGCCAGCGCTCGAACGCGGCCACCGCCACGCCGAGTCGCATGAATCGCTCGCTGATCCCGTTCTCCTCGACCGCGCCGCGGCGCCCCAGCTCGAACGTCGCGTCGATCCGGCTCCAGCCCGAGAACGCGCGCCCGTAGCCGGCCGACAGCGCCCACTCGGTCACGCTCTCGCCGTCGGCCACGACCGGGAGCCGTCGCCAGCGCGCCCCCAGGCGCAGCGGCGCGTTGGCGCCGAGGATCAGCGCGGTGCGGTTCTCGGGCCGCCACTCGAAACCGCCGCCGACCTCCAGCAGGTCCTCCTGAAGCGCCGGGTCGATCCCCTCTCCGGTGAGCTGGCTCCAGGGCGACCAGCGGGCCGCCACTCCGGCGAACAGGGAGCCGGAGAGCTGGCCGGCGAGATCCACCACGAGTTCGGAGGGCAGGTCGATCTCCACCTCGCGGCCCACCTCCTCCGCGCTGGAGTGGGTGATCTCGGCGTCGATGGTGGGACGGATCCGCCAGGCCGCCGCGAGCCGAACGCGGTCGCCGATCGCCTGCTCGATCCCGACCGACGCGCCCACGCCGCTGAAGCGCCGGCCGAGCGTGTCGGCCGCGGTGACCGCTCCCGGCGCGTCGCCGGAGAGGTTCACGGTCTGGACCAGGTCGCGCGAGCCGAGGTAGAAATCGAGCGAGACGCCCAGCGCGGTCCGCCCGCTGATCGGCAGGCCGATGCCGGGCGACACGACGGCCAGCGCGCCCTCCGACTCCAGCGTGACGTCCACCGAGTCGTCCTCGAACGCCATGCGGGACGTGATCCGGGCGTCGAAGTCGACCACCTGGCCGTATCCGATCCCCAGGCCCGCGTCCCTCCAGGCCGGGAAGACGACCTGCGCCGCCGGAAAGACCACGTCCGAGAAGTCGCCGGTGGCGTTCCCGTCCTCGGCCTCGGTGGACTGGCCGAGCAGCGAGAGGTACATGCCCGCCCGCACGAAGCTCGCCAGGCGGGCGGGGTTCTCGAGCGAAAAGATCTCCCCGTGCGGCCCCACCTCGGATCCGCCCGTTCCACGGGCGGCCATGCTCTCACCGCTCGACGGCACGCCGAAACCGGCCACGTTGAACACGCTCTCCTGCGCGCGAGCGGCGGCCGGCAGAGCGAGCATCGCGGCGAGGACGGCCGTCGCCCGCGCGAGGGCCCGGGCCCGCCGGCTCATTGGCCGCCCGGCGTTCGGGGGGCGAGAAACACGATCCGCAGCCGCGGCCGGAGCCCTTCGGGGGCCTCCAGCCCGTGGAACCGAACGCCCCCGAACACGATCTCCTCGCCGACCGTCCGCAGACCGATCCCGAGGTTGGACGTGGGCGTGCGCAGCCATCGCTGAACGGTGGCCGTCAGCTGCTGGCTCTCGAACACCAGCGAGTCGCCGGGCTGGGTCTCCATGGTCACGGTGACCGTGCCCAGGCTGCTGAAGATCGATGGTGCCGGCAGGATGGTGGCCTCGCCCCGGAACACGCTCTGCGCGGCCAGCGCGACCACTGCCAGCGAATCCTCCGGAAGCCGGGTGGCGGCGACGGTCATGACCAGCTGGGCCCGGGCCACGGTGGCCCCTTCGGGCACGCCGTCCAGGTCCGGCAGGAGGAACGTCCGCCGCGGGGGCTCGGCGGCGTTCACCAGGAGCCCGGGATCCGGCGCCAGCGGTGCCGCGTCGAGCACGATGAAGGTGTCCTCCCGCGCCTCGATCGAGCCGAGCGCGGCCGGCACGCCCACGCCGGGCAGCTGGATCTCCATCTGGAGGGCCGGACCGTTCGGGTTCACGCCGTCGAGGCCGCGCGAGACGAGCTCGATCCGCTCGCCGGGAGTCCGCTGGACCAGGATCACGCCGTGGTTGGGGAGCGTCCCGTCCAGCCAGTCGCGCACGACTTCGTTGGGTAGGTCGACGTGGACCGAGTCGGCCTGCGTGGTGTCGGTCGGCGCGGGCAGGATCTCGAACACGGCCACCGGCTCGGGTTCGAAGTCCCCGCCCGGGACGGCCCAGTCCTCGCCGAGGAGCCGCCGCTGCCAGGTGGCCGCCTCCTCGCTCCACTCGCTCGTGACGCGGTGGATTCCGATCTCGATCGGCTGCTCGGCGGCCGGCACGTAGCTCAACCGGATGCGGGCCGTGACGACTTCGGTCCCCTCGGGGAGAGAGTCGAGCGGGGCCAGGTCGAAGCGGATCAGGGCCCGGCTCTCGTACCCGGGCACGTTCGGCCACTCGTGGGCGGTCGTGATGCGATCGCCGTCGCCGCGAGCCGCCGGGAAGATCCCGTAGTCGGTGGCCCGCTCGAAATCCCGGACCACCACGACCCGGATCCCGCCCTCGAGAATGCCGCCGGGCAGCAGCTCCACGCCCACCGGGCTCGGATCGTCCCCGATGGAGCAGGCCGTGGCGAGGCCTCCCGCGGCGATGGCCGCGAGCGCGAGGCGCGGGACGAGACCCCTCATACCGCCCGCGTCACGTCGCCGCCGACGTCGTACTCGTCGACGATCGCCATGATGACGGCGTCCACCGGCCGACCGTCGGTGACGTCGGTCTGCCGGGCGGACGAACCGGTGGCGTAGAGGACCACTTCGCCGGCCCCCGCACCCACAGAGTCGGCCGCCACCACGTACCCCTTCTCGAGCCCCAGCTTCACGTCCAGGTTCTGGACCAGCAGGAGCTTGAGCCCCTCGAGCTTCTTGTCCTTGCGGCTCGCCACCACCGCGCCGACCACGCGCCCCATCCTCATGCGGGCCTTCCTTCCTCGAAGCGGAACGGCCGCGGCAGGAGCTCGGCGAGCGAGAGCTCGTGCCGCTGACTGCCGTCACCCAGGACCACGATCGGCAGGTCGTCGACGAACTCGCTGAGGGCCTGGCGGCAGGACCCGCAGGGGAACGGCATTCGTCCGCTGGCCGCCACCACCAGCCGCCGGAACTCGCGCGCGCCCGCCGCCACGGCCGAGTGGAGCGCCACGCGCTCCGCGCAGCAGGTCACCGAGTAGGCGGCGTTCTCGACGTTGCACCCGTCGAACACGCGTCCGTCGGCGGCTTCCAGGGCCGCCCCAACGCGGTAGCCGCTGTAGGGGGCATAGGCCCGGTCACGGGCGTCCCGCGCCCGGGCCTCGAGGTCGGTCGTCACGGGGCCACCCGGAGGTAGCGCGTGCGCAGCTCGTCCAGGAGCGCGACCAGGTAGTCCCGCTCCTCTTCCGGCAGGTTGCCGCGGGTCCGCTCCTCGAGGATCCCTAGCAGGTCGATCACGTGCTTGGCGTGGCGCGGAAAGACGGCGCGGTCCCCCCGCTCGGTGATCGGCGCCTCGCCCAGGAACTGGAGCGCCTGGGTGGCGAGGATCTCCACGACCTCGAGGAAGGACGGCTCCGGCAGGTCGAACGACTCCAGCGCCGCGAGGTCCGGGTCGCCGGGGGCCGGCTCGGTGTCCGTCGGTCCGACGATCGGGGGCTCGGGAGCCCGGGGGGGCTCCGGTGGCTCGGGGGCCGGCCGCTCGGGAGGGGCCTCCGGTGCCGGCGCGTCCGCCGCGTGAATCGTCTCCGCGGGAGCGGTCTCCTCGGCGGTCTCGTCCCGGAAGGCGGAGCGGCCCTCGCGGAACCGCGAGCGGCCGGAATCGTCCACGTTCGTTTCGTCCGGAGTCACTGGGAGTCGGATCCCTCTGCAGAGGTGACGTACCGGCGGCGCACCCGGGATCCGATCCCGGTCAGCACCGCGTAGCTCATGAGCCCGGCGCGGCGGCCGACTTCCTCGACCGTCCGGCGGGCGTCGCCGTCGCCGCCGACCAGGGTGGCGATCTCCCCCGGGACGAGATCGGGAAAGGGCGTCGCGTCCACCATCGTGAGAGCCATGCAGACGGCGCCGCGAATCGGGGCGGATCGGCCGCGGATCAGCACGTCGCCGCCCGAGCCACGGCGGCCGGTCCCCTCGGCGCCGACCTCCGAGAGGCCGTACGGCCACCCGTCTGCGTACCCCACTCCCAGCACCGCGATCCGCTCCGGCCCCTCGGCCACGTAGAGCCGGTGGTAACTGACCGAGTCGCCGGGAGCGAGCTCCTTGACCGCGACCACCCGGGCGCGCCACGAGAGGATCGGCCGCACCGCCTCCGGATCCACCTCGGCAAACTCCCCCACCGCGCCGTAGAGCGCGATGCCGGGGCGAACGAGCGCGCGCGCCGCGCGTCCGAATCGGAGCGCCGCGGCGCTGTTGGCGACGTGGACGCGCGGCGG
>DATLFF010000269.1:0-5688 GCA_035524915.1 Gemmatimonadota bacterium
TTCAAGAAGGACGCCCTCTCCGGGTCGGACCTGCTCGAGAAGGAGACGGTGACGCCCGCCATGCTCGAACTGCTCCCGGGGGTCGTGAAGGCGCGGCTCAACACGCTGATCTCGGGCGGTACGGGCGCGGGGAAGACGACGCTCCTGAACGTCCTGTCCTCGTCGATTCCGTCCGACGAGCGGATCGTCTCCATCGAGGACTCGGCCGAGCTCCAGCTCCGCCAGCCGCACGTGGTCCGGCTGGAGACGCGGCCGCCGAACGTGGAGGGCGCGGGGCAGGTGGACGCCCGTCAACTCGTGATCAACGCGCTCCGCATGCGACCCGACCGGATCATCGTCGGCGAGGTCCGCGGGGCCGAGGCGGTCGACATGCTCCAAGCCATGAACACCGGCCACGACGGCTCGCTCACCACGCTCCACTCCAACAGCCCGCGCGACGCGCTGAGCCGGTTGGAGACGATGCTGTCGATGGCCAACCTGAGTCTTCCCGAGAAGGCGATGCGGCAGCAGATCGCGGCCGCCATCGACGTGGTGATCCAGGTCTCCCGCCTCTCCGACGGCACGCGCAAGATCACGTCGATTTCCGAGATCGTGGGGATGGAGGGGGACGTCATCACGATGCAGGAGATCTTCACCTACGAGCGCCAGGGGATCGGCGAGGATGGCAAGGTCCTGGGCCGGTTCAAGGCCACCGGGATCCGCCCGCGCTTCGCCGAGCAGTTCATGCGGAGCGGGATCGATCTGCCGGTGGCGCTGTTCACCAACGCCGAGTTCGGCGGCTTCGCGGCCGCCATGGAGCGGTAGCGTGCAGCCGAACCTGGTCGCCGCCCTGATCGCGTTCGCCGCCGTCGCCTGCGGCGTGCTGGCGATGGTGTTCGCGTGGGAGTGGTGGCGCGACCGCCGGCGGCAGAAGGAGATCGTGGAGCGGATCGGGGCCCTCTCGGGGGGCCGGGCCGCCCCCGGAGTCGACCCCTTCGGCAGCCTGTTCCGCGACCAGAAGCAGGGCGACGCCCGGTGGATGGCGCCGTTGGTCGCGCGCATGCCCCATCTCGTCGACCTGCAGCAGCTGCTCGAGCAGTCGGACGTGGGCTGGCGGGTCGGGACGTTCCTGCTCCTCACCTTCGGCGCGGCCGCCGCGTTCGGCATGGCGGCCCTGCTGTTCACCGGCCTGTGGTTCGTGGCGCTCGCCGCCGCGGCCCTCGGTGCCACGATGCCCTATGTCTACGTCCGCCGGCGCAAGGCCAAGCGGCTCGACGCGTTCGAGGAGGCGTTCCCCGAGGCGATCGATCTGCTGGGGCGCGCCATCCGCGCCGGCCACGCCTTCTCGACCGGCCTCCAGATGGTGGCCGACGAGTCGCCCGAGCCGCTCGCCACCGAGTTCCGCCAGGTGTTCGAGGAGCAGCGCTTCGGCCTGCCGCTCGAGGACACCCTGCTGGGAATGGCCGACCGGATCGACCTGGTGGACATGCGGATCTTCGTGACGGCGGTCCTGATCCAGCGCGAGGTGGGCGGCAATCTGGCCGAGATCCTGGACAACATCGCGCACACGATTCGCGAGCGGTTCACGATCCAGCGCCAGGTCCGCGTCTACACCGCGCAGGGGCGCTTCACCGGGTACCTGCTGGCGGGATTGCCGATCCTGCTCGGCCTGGTCGTCTACACCATGAATCGCGAGTACATGAACATCCTCTTCATCGAGCCGGTCGGCCGGATGATGATCACGATCGCCGCGATCCTGCAGGTCATGGGGTACTTCGTGATCCGCAAGATCATCGACATCGACATCTGATGGGGGACTCCCGATGATCTATCTATTCGCTGTCCTCGTGATGATGTCCGTGGTCTCCCTGGTGTACGGCCTGGCCACGCTGGCGCCGGCCCGCTCGCGGGCCATCCATCGGCGGCTCGCCGAGCTAGAGAGCGGGGCGTCCCAGCACTATACGATCCAGCGCCGGCAGCGGCAGGAGCGCCGCGCCAGGCTGGAGGGGATCCTCGAAGTGTTCGGCGAGAAAGTCGCCGCCCGGCGGGTCGACTGGAGCGAGATGCAGCGCATGCTGGTGCAGGCCGGGTACCGCCGGCCGAACGCGGTAGCGATCTATTTCGCCGCGCGGTTCGTGGCGGTGGCCGGAATGGTCGCCGGGGGCGTCCTGATCGCGCTGGCGGCCGGCCAGCGTCCGGCGGCGGTGATGCTGATCGCGGCCGGGGCGGGGCTGTTCGGCTGGGTGCTCCCGCGGACGGCGGTCAAGCGCCAGATCAAGAAGCGCCAGAAGCACATCCAGAAGGCGCTGGCGGACGCGCTCGACCTGCTGGTGGTGTGTGTCGAGGCGGGCCTTGGCCTCAACCAGGCGCTCGTCCGGGTGTCGGAGGAGATGGAGCACGTCAGCCAGACGATGTCCGAGGAGCTCATGCTCACCAATCTCGAGATCCGCGCCGGCACGCCGCGCGACGAGGCGCTCCGGAACCTCGGGGACCGCACCGGGGTGGCCGACTTGAAGGCCCTGACAGCCATGCTGGTCCAGACCGACCGTTTCGGAACGTCGGTCGCGACCGCGCTGCGGGTGCACTCGGACACGCTCCGGACCAAGCGCCGGCAGCGCGCTGAGGAGGCCGCCGCGAAGACCACCATCAAGCTCGTGATCCCACTCGTGTTCCTGATCTTCCCCGCGATGTTCGTCGTGATTCTCGGTCCCGCCATCCTCCACATTCTGGCCCAGATGAAGGGCCTGATGTGATGGCGTACCGGGTGGTGAACGAAACGCGGGGCAAGGTGCTGGGCACACAGGTCGGACTCGCCGACCGCTTCTGGTCGCGCCTGCGCGGCCTGATCGGCAAGAAGGAATTGGAGCCGGGCGAGGGCCTGATCCTCGTCCCCTGCCGGGGGGTGCACATGTACGGGATGACGTATCCGATCGACGTGGCGTTCGCCGACCGGGAAGGCGAGATCGTGGCTCTCTATCGCGAGCTCGCGCCCGGGGCGCGGACCAAGATGCATACCGGCGCCCGGTCCGCGGTCGAGCTGCCGCCGGGCACGCTCGCCGAGACCGGAACCATGATCGGCGACCGGCTCGCGTGGCGGCCGGAGGCGGGCGAATGAACCCGCCGGCCGCGCCCGCCGTCTCGAGCCTGAACCGCAAGCCGCAGTTCGCCGCGCCGGTCCGGCCGCCCGTTCCGCGTTCGCTCGAGGAAACGGGCCTCTCGGCCGAGGCGCTGTCCGAGCTTCTCCTCAAGACCCTGTACGTCCAGGGATCGCGGAGCGGCCGGGGCCTCTCGGAAGCCGTCCGGCTGCCGTTCGCGATCGTGGACGAGCGGCTCCAGGAGATCCAGCAGCGCCAGCTGATCGAGGTGCGCGGTGTCACCGGGCACGGCCGCGGGGCCTATACGTACGACCTGACCGCCCAGGGCCGGGCGCGGGCGCGCGAAGCGATGGACGCCGGCCAGTACGTGGGCCCGGCTCCGGTGCCGCTCGCCAAGTACCGGTCGTGGGTCGAGGCGGGCACGATCCGCAACGCCCAGGTCACGCGCGAGGAGATCGAGTCCGGTTTCAGCCATCTGGTGCTGGACCCCGCCTTCCTCGAGCTGATGGGGCCGGCGATCAACTCCGCCAAGTCGATGTTCCTCTATGGCGACTCCGGCAACGGCAAGACCACGCTGGCCGAGGCGATCGCCCGCATGATGGGCGGCGACCTCTACGTCCCCTACGCGGTGGACGTGGACGGGCACGTCATGGTGATCCACGACCCGGTCTACCACCGGGTGCTCGAGGACGCCCCGGAGAACGGCCGCGAGGCGGGCGAGCCCGACTGGCTCCACTCGGCCCACTATTACGACGGACGCTTCGCCCGGGTGGCGCGGCCGGTCGTGTTCACCGGCGGCGAGTTGAACCTGGAGCAGCTGGACCTCCGCTACGACCCGCACACCAAGATCTACCAGGCGCCGTTCCAGGTGAAGGCGAACGGCGGGGTGCTGATCATCGACGACTTCGGGCGCCAGATCGTGCGCCCGCGCGATCTGCTGAACCGGTGGATCGTGCCGCTCGAGAAGCGGATCGACTTCCTCACGCTCCACACTGGCCACAAGTTCCCCGTGCCGTTCGACTGCCTTCTGATCTTCGCCACCAACCTGGACCCGCTCGATCTGGTGGACGAGGCGTTCCTGCGGCGGATCCACTACAAGATCCTGGTGCCCGACCCCACGCCGGACCAGTACATGCAGATCTTCCGCCGCTGCTGCATCGCGCGGCGGATTCCGTTCCAGCCCGACGCGGTGCGCTGGGTGTACGAGGAGTACTACCGGCGGCACGGCATCGTGGCCCGCTCGTGCCACCCGCGCGACATCGTGGACCACCTCACCGACAGCGCGCGCTACCTGGATGTGGAGCCGGAGCTCACCCAGGAGCTGCTGAAGCGGGCGTGCACCTCATACTTCCTCGACACGCCGGACGTCGACGACGAGCCCGTCGCTCGGCCGGACGCGGCATTCTTCCCGGCGGTGGAACCCGCCGCGGTCGAGGTGGCGTCGGAGCCCGCCGCGATCGGTGAGGCGATGGCGCCCGCCCCGGCCGAGGAGGTCGCCGCGGATCCGGCCGGGGCGCCCGCCCTGGCCGAGGAGGTCGCCGCGGACCCGGCCGGGGAGGCCGCCGCCCCCGAGGGGACGTGAGGCTCGACCGGGCCGCCCCCCGCGAGCTGCGGGACCGCTACGACGAGGTGGTGTACCGCGAGGCGCTCCAGCGGATCGGGATCGCCCCGCCGGTGTCGCCCGAGGCGATCCGGCGCGCCTACAAGGCGCGCGCGATCCGGCTCCACCCCGACCGCTTCGTGGACGACGACGAAGGGCGCGACAAGGCCACCGCCAAGCTCCAGGAGGTCACCGCCGCGCGGGACTACGCGCTCCGCCACTACCGCGGCTTCGACCTCGTCCAGCAGCGCCGGATGCGGGCGCGCCGGCCGAGTGGACCGCCGAAGGCGGGCGGCGGCTGGCGCGAGTGGGCGATGCTGCCGGTGACCGCGCTCTACGCGCTCGCCACGCTGGTGGCCGCGGTGCCGTTCCTGCCGGCCCGGGCGGCGATGCCGTCCGAGCGCCGGGCGCGCTACGTCGGGCGGCCGGGGCTGGTGCTGGCGTGGCGGCTCTGGCTGGTGGTGGCGCCGCACGGGCTCCTCCTGGCGCTCTGCCTGTCGGTCCCCGCGCCCGCCCTCCGGGTGTGGCTCGCGGTGGCGATGCTCGTCATGATCTCCTCCGACCTCGCCACGCTGGTCACGGGCGACGTGAACGAGCTCCGCCGCCACCGCGCAGTCACCCGCGCCCGTACGTTCGCCGAAGGGGTCGCCCTGGCCGCCTGAGGGCAACCCGCGCCCGCCACGGGGTATATTGAATCGTTTGCCGCGATTCCACCCCCGAGGCGGATGCCGAACGATCGGATCTCCAGGACCGCGCTCGCGGTCTCCCTGCTGCTGCACGCCGCGCTCGTGGCGCCGGTGTGGAGCGGGCTGCTGCCCGTGGGCGGCGCGCCGCTCCCGGCGCCGGAGCCCGCGCGCGAGCCGCTGACCTTCCACTTCGTCGACCCCCAGCCCGAGGCCGTCGAGGCGCCGCCCTCCGAGCTCCTCTCGACGACCGACGCGCGGGCCGCCCAGCCCGAGGCGCCGGCCGAGCTGCCGCCGGGAGCCGCCTTCTCCGCCGGGCGAACGCCGCTCC
>DATLFF010000270.1:0-17375 GCA_035524915.1 Gemmatimonadota bacterium
TGGCGCCCGGCGAGGACGCGGTCGTGGCGGGGCGGCTGAGCGCGATCCTCGGCGGCGCGCGGGGCGCGGGCGGGCCACCCGGCGGCTGATCGGACGGGTGGCGGGGCCGGTCCTCCCGGACGACGTTTTCGCGGGGCGCCGCCGGGCGCGCAGGCGGCTGGATCGACGTGCACTCGGAAGGAGGTTCCATGGGCGGAATCGTCGCGCTGTTGGGCATCGTGGTCGTCGCGGTGTCGTGCGCCGGCAGGAACGGGGGCGGGGGAGTGGGGGACACCGAAAGGTCGGTCCCCGAGCGGCCGGCCGAAGCGGCCGCCGGGTCGGTCACGGGCGGGCTTCCCACCGACCTCCCGCTGGAACGGATCCGCCTTCCCGAGGGGTTCCGGATCGCGGTCTTCGCCGATGGTCTCGAGGGCGCCCGCTCGCTCGCCCGGAGTCCCGCCGGCGTGATCTACCTGGGCACCCGGCGGGCCGGGAACGTCTACGCGGTGGTCGACGACGACGGGGACGGCGACGCCGACCGGACCTGGACGATCGCCCGCGGGCTCGAGATGCCCAACGGCGTGGCCTGGCGGGACGGCGCGCTCTACGTGGCCGAGAACCACCGGGTGATCCGGTTCGACGGCATCGACGACCGGCTGGACGACCCGCCGGCCCCGGTCGTGGTGCGGGACGACTTCCCGACCGAGCGGAGCCACGGCTGGCGCTACATCGAGTTCGGGCCCGACGGCTGGCTCTACGTGCCGGTCGGCGCGCCCTGCAACATCTGCCTGTCCGAGGACCCGATCTTCGCCTCGATCACCCGGATGCGGCCGGACGGGTCGGACCGGGAGCTCTACGCCCACGGAGTGCGGAACACCGTCGGCTTCGACTGGCATCCCGAGACCGGAGAGCTGTGGTTCACCGACAACGGTCGGGACCGGATGGGGGACGACGTGCCGCCGGACGAGCTGAACCGCGCGCCCCGGCCGGGCCTCCACTTCGGCTACCCATTCTGCCACGGGGGGGACATTCCGGACCCGGAGTTCGGGGACCGGCGCTCCTGTGACGAGTTCGTCGACCCCGCGCGGAGGCTCGGTCCCCACGTCGCCGCGCTCGGGATGCTCTTCTACACCGGCGGGATGTTCCCCGACGAGTTCGCCAACCAGATCCTCATCCCCGAGCACGGCTCGTGGAACCGCAGCGAGAAGATCGGCTACCGGGTGACGCTGGTGCGGCTCGACGGCGCGGGGAACGCGGCCTCGTACGAGCCGTTCGCCGAGGGGTGGCTCCAGGGGGAGGAGGACTGGGGACGGCCGGTCGACCTGCTCGAGCTTCCGGACGGGTCGCTCCTCCTCTCCGACGACGCGAACGGAGTGATCTACCGGATCTCCTACACGGGATGAAGCCGCCGCCGAGCCAGCGCTCGAAGCCCTGGTTCGACGCCGAGGTGTTCCGGGGCCTCGCCTGCGGGGGGTGGAGTGCCGTGCCCCCGACGGGTACGCTGAGGCGTTCGGCTGCCGCAAGATCCTGCTCTGAATCCGCCGGCGTCTCGATCCCGGAGGCGGGCCGATCGCCGTCGCTGAAACGGGGCGCGTTGCTCGGCTTCGCGGCGGCGCGCTAGGTTCTGTCGCCCATGCGCTGGAGCCGTGCCTTCATCCCGACTCTCAAGGAGGACCCGGCCGACGCGGAGGTCGTGAGCCATCGGCTCATGGTCCGCGCCGGGCTCGTTCGTCCCGTCGCGCGCGGGGTCTACACGTACCTGCCGCTCATGCAGCGCGTGCTGCTCAAGATCCAGCGGATCGTGCGCGAGGAGCTGGATGCCATCGGCGCGGTGGAGCTCGTGATGCCGATCCTCTCCCCGGCCGAGCTGTGGCGGGAGACCGGACGGTGGGAGCTCTACGGACCGCTGATGGTGCGGGTGGTCGACCGCCACGGCCGGGAGTACGCGCTGGGCCCGACGCACGAGGAGGTGATCACCGACCTGGTGCGCGGGGAGGTGCGCTCCTACCGGCAGCTGCCGCTCAACCTGTACCAGATCCAGACCAAGTACCGGGACGAGATCCGGCCGCGGTTCGGCGTCATGCGGGCGCGCGAGTTCCTGATGAAGGACGCCTACTCGTTCCACGCCGACGAGGCGTCGCTGGACGCGACGTATCGCGACTACGTGGAGGCCTACGGCCGGATCTTCGAACGGTGCGGGCTGGTGTTCCGCGCGGTGGAGGCCGCCTCCGGCGAGATCGGCGGCGACGTGAGCCACGAGTTCATGGTGCTGGCGGAGACGGGCGAGAGCGGCGTGCTCTCGTGTCCGGCGTGCGGCTACGCCGCTTCCAGCGAGCGGGCGGAGGCGGTCCCGGCGGCCCACGTCCTGCCGCCCGGCCACGCCCCGAAGCCGCTCGAGGAGATCGCCACGCCGGGCCGGACGACCGTGGCGGACGTGGCCGAGCTGCTCGGCCGGCCGGCCGAGGCGTTCGTCAAGACCCTGCTCTACCAGGCGGACGGCCGCACGGTGGCCGTGCTGGTCCGCGGCGACCGTGAGGTCCTGGAGGGGAAGCTGGCGCAGGTCCTGGGGGTCGGCGCCGTCGAGCTCGCCGGGGCGGAGCGGGTCCGCGAGGTCACCGGCGCCGAGGTCGGGTTCGCCGGCCCGGTGGGTCTGCCGGACGACGTCCGGGTGGTGGCCGACTGGTCGCTGGCGGGGCGCGGGGACTTCGTGGCGGGCGCCAACCGCACCGACCACCACGTCACGGGACTCGAGATCGGGCGCGACGTCGAGCCCGACCAGTGGGCCGACGTGGCGCTCCTGGTGGGAGGAGACGCCTGTCCGCGATGCGGCGAGGGCCTGGACGAGGGCCGCGGAATCGAGGTGGGACACGTCTTCAAGCTCGGGACGAAGTACTCCGAGGCGATGGACGCGGCGTACCTGGACGAGAATGGCGAGCGGCGACACTTCCAGATGGGCTGCTACGGACTGGGCGTCACCCGTACGGCCGCGGCGGCGATCGAGCAGAACCACGACGAGGGCGGGATCGTCTGGCCCACGGCGATCGCACCGTTCGAGGTGGAGGTGATTCCGCTCAACATGGACTCGGAGGCCGTGGTGGCGGCGGCCGAGGAGATCTACGCCGCCTCCCGCCAGGCCGGCCTCGAGGCGCTGCTGGACGATCGTCCCGATCGGGCCGGCTCCAAGTTCGCCGACGCCGACCTGGTGGGGATCCCGTGGCGCATCGTGGTGGGCGATCGGGGACTGAAGGACGGGGTGGTCGAGGTCGCCTCCCGGAGGGCGCGGAAGGACGCCGAGCGGCTGGAGCCCGCCGCCGCGGTCGAGCGGGTGCGGGCGGCGGTCGAGGTCGAGCGCGCGGGTGTCTGACGCGCTCGACGGCGCGCGCGCGCTGGCGGTGGCCCGCGAGGCCGCCCAGGAGGCAGTGGCGTCTCTGAAGGACGCGGTCGCCCGGACCGGCCGCGGCCAGGCCGACGAAAAGGCGCCGGGGGACTTCGTGACCGAGGCCGATCGCGAGGCCGAGCGGCGGATCCTCGCGCGGATCCTGGCCGAGTATCCCGAGCATTCCATCCTGGCCGAGGAGTCCGGCGGCCACGACCGCGCCGGCCGCTGGCGCTGGGCGGTGGACCCGCTGGACGGCACCGCCAACTACGTTCATGGTTTTCCCGCCTACGCCGTTTCGATCGCGCTGTTCGACCGGGACGATCTCGCCCTGGGGCTCGTGGTCGACGTGGTCCGCGGCGAGTGGTTCACCGCGCGCGCCGGGGCGGGAGCCCGGGTGGACACGGGGAACGGCCGCGGCGAGGCCCTCCGGGTCTCCTCGATCGATCCGTCCGAGGGCCTGCTGGCCACCGGGTTTCCCTTCCGCCGGCCGGAGGAGATCGACCGCTACCTGGGCGCCTTCCGGGCCCTGTTCGAACGGGTGAGCGACATGCGCCGGGCGGGCTCGGCCGCGCTCGACCTGGCGTGGACGGCGGCGGGCCGGGTGGAGGGCTTCTGGGAGATCGGGCTGAACCTGTGGGACATCGCGGCGGGCGAGCTGCTGGTCCGGGAGGCCGGGGGCCGGGTATCGGACTGGCGGGGCGGCGGCGGGCATCGAGTGACCGGGTGGATCGCGGCCGGCGGCCCGGCCGCCCACGATCTCCTGCTCGAGGTCCTGGGGGAGTGGGCCCCGTGAGCCGGATCCGGGTCGGCGTGCTCTTCGGCGGCCGCTCCAGCGAGCACGAGGTGAGCCTCATGTCCGCGCGCTCGGTCCTCGATGCGCTGGACCCGGAGAAGTACGAGGTGATCCAGATCGGGATCACGAAGGAGGGGAGATGGCTGGTCGCCGCCGACGCGGTCGACCGGCTGATCGAACGGGCCGGGGAGGCCGGCGCGCTGGAGGGCGCGGTCGAGAGCACGGCGGCCGTGGCCCTGCTGGCCGATCCGAGCCGTGGAGGGCGGCTGGTCCGCCCCGAGGCCGGGGAGGTTCCCGCGGCCCTCGATCGGCCCCTCGACGTAATCTTCCCCCTGGTCCACGGCCAGACCGGGGAGGACGGCGCCCTGCAGGGCCTCTTCGACCTGGCCGGCATGCCCTACGTGGGGGCGGGAATCGCCGGCAGCGCGGTCGGGATGGACAAGGTACTGGCCAAGGCCGTGTGGCGGGCGGCCGGCCGGCCGGTCGCCCCCTATCGGGCGCTGGGAGTCCACGAGTGGCTGGCCGACCGGGCGCGCTGGAAGGGGGAGATCGCCAGCGGGCTCGGCTTCCCGTGCTTCGTGAAGCCCGCGAACAGCGGATCGTCGATCGGGGTCGTCAAGGTTCACGGTCTCGACGAACTCGAGGCGGCGATCGAGGAGGCCGCCTCCTACGATACGCGGCTCCTGGTCGAGGCCATGGTGGCCGGCCGGGAGCTCGAGTGCGGCGTCATCGGGAACGAGGCGCCGGCGGCCTCGGTGGTCGGCGAGGTAATCCCCGGCCACGAGTTCTACGACTACGAGGATAAGTACTTCGACGACGCGGTGCGGCTCGTGATCCCGGCCGAGATCCCGGAGGCCACCGCCGCGGAGACGCGCGCCCTGGCGGTGGCCGCCTATCGCGCCGTGGACGCGGGGGGGATGGCCCGGGTCGATTTCTTCCTGGACGGGGACGGGAAGGTCTGGCTGAACGAGATCAACACGATCCCGGGGTTCACCCGGATGAGCATGTTCCCGCGGCTGTGGGAAGCCAGCGGCCTGCCGTTTCGCGAGCTCTGCGACCAGCTGATCGCACTGGCGCTGGAGCGCGCCGCGGCGAAGCGGGCGCTCCGACACGGACGGTGACGGCTATTTGGGGCTGAACCGAATCACGTGGAGCAGCCGCCCGTCGCTGACCGAGCCCGTGGAGTTGCTCACCGTGATGGTCGCCTGACCGGTCTGTCGACCCAGGACCGTCGCGCTGGAACCCGCCCCCTCGACCGTCGCCACCGTCGAATTGGACGTGAACCAACGCAGGACCGGGTTGGCGACCTGTTGTTCCCCGCTGAAGGCCTCCGCGCGGAAGACGCAGGTCTGGGTCTCCGGAATGGTCCCGCAGGACAGGACGAGCTCCAGCCGGTCGATCGGGATCTCGATCGCGGTCGGTCCGCCACCGCCGGAGCAGGCCAAGGCGAGGAGGGCGGTGCCGAGCAGGGGTCGAATCATGGGACGCATGGAATGGTCCTCCGTTGGCGGATCACGGCGCGGGCCCGTCGGGGGGAGGACCGCCCCCGGCGTCCCGCACCAGGATCGTGGTTTCGTCGAAGATCCCGCCGTCGACCGTCTCGACGCGAATGGTCGCGGTGCCCTGGTTGATGCCCGAGACCACTCCCGAGCCGCTCACCGTCGCGATCACGATGTTCTCCGAGAACCAGCGCAGCCGCGGCTCCTCCACGGGCTCGCCGTCGGAGCCGATCACGATCACGATCAGGGCGCAGGAGCCTCCGACGAGGAGGTTCCCGCAGTTTCCGTTCGACAGCTGGATCTGGACGATCGTGACGGGGGCCGTCAATTCGTCCCCGTCCCCACAGCCCGCGAGCGGAGCGGCGAGGAGCCCGGCCAGGGCGAGGCGTCCGATTCTCGTGCGGGTCATGGATACTCCCATCCGGTTCCATACATCGGGGGGATTCTCCCCCGGTCATCGGCGATCGCCTGGAAAACGCCCGCCGGGGCATCGGAGTTTATCCGCCGGCCCCTGGTGTTCACGCACCCGGGCCTCAAGTTAACCCGAACCCTCCCGGCCGTCAGCGCGGCGGGATCACATGGATCCGGGTCTCCGTCTGGGCGTGACCCAGCCGACCGCTCACCGTGACGGTCGCCGTCCCGAGGTTGACCCCGCGGATACTCCCCACCTTACCGCCGCCCGAGGCCGTGAGAATGAAGGTGTTGCTGGATCGCCACACGAGTCTCGGCTCGTGGATCGGAATGCCCCACTCGTCGAACACCTCCGCCTCGAGCTGGCAGTCGAAGTTCAGCAGGACGACCCCCGGCAGGGGCTCGGTGCCGGGACAGAGGACGTGTCCCAAGCGGATCGTCGTGATGGTCTGGGGAAGCGGCGCGTCCGGCGGCAGCCCCCCGCACGCGACGGCGACGAGGGGCGCGGCGAGCAGGTACGGGTAGAGCCGCACGGACCCTCTCTTCACGGGGAACCTCCTAGCTGGTCGGAAGTTGCCGGGTCCCGAAGGCGGGGGTAATTTCTCCCGTCTTCGCTTCAATGGCCCGTGGTGTAATTGGCAACACGCCTGACTCTGGATCAGGAGACTCCTGGTTCGAATCCAGGCGGGCCAACCAGTGTCGAGCGGACGGGGGGTGATCCGGCCCCCCGTTCTTCGTACGTCACCTCGCGTTCCCGTCGAAAACCCTCGGCGGGCGAGCGCGGTTTATCCCGGAGGTTATGCATGAGAGGCTCCGTCCCGGCCGCGCTCCTGGCGGTCCTGGTCTCGCTGCCCGTCGCCGCGCGCGCGCAGTCGTCCTTCCCCGCCGGCGCGGACGTCGTCTCGGAGCTGAAGGCGCAGGACCGCGGCGACACGAGCGGTAGCTATGAGCTGACCACTCGCGTGACCGACGGCGGGACGACGATCGAGCACGCGCTGAAGATCGAGCGCGACGTGTACGGGGACAACCATGAGACCGAGTCGATCCGGGTCCTGGAGGGGGACGTCGAGCGAGCCCGCTCGAATTCGGATCCGTCGGCTCTCGGCCCCTGGGCGGACGCCGCCATCCGGTGGGCCATCCCGTTCGCCATGGACTTCTCGGGCGAGGCCCGGCGGAACTACCGCCCGCAGGAGCGGAAGGTCCGCGAGCTCGTGCAGGGTGTCGTCCCGGACGCCCGGGTGAGCACGCGCGCGGGCACCGACGGGCGCACGGTGGCCGACGTCGAGATCCAGGGCCAGCGGCCGGCGAACGAGCTGGCCGAGGCGTTCGTCGGGATCCGGAACGCGATCCGGGAGGCCGACATCGGGCTCGCCCGGCTCCGTCTCCGCGGCCGGGCTACTACACCGGCGGCGTCCGAGGCCGAATAGCGGCCGTGACGGAGCCCGGCACGCGCCGCGTCGAGGACGTGGTCGTTCTCGGGTCCGGCTGCGCCGGTCTGACCGCCGCGATCTACGCCGCACGGGCCAATCTGTCGCCCATGGTGGTGGCCGGCGTCGAGGCCGGCGGCCAGCTATCCCTGACCACCGATGTCGAGAACTATCCCGGATTCCCCGAGGGGGTCCTGGGGCCCGATCTGATCGACCGGATGCGGCGTCAGGCCGAGCGGTTCGGCGCGCGCTTCGTGAGCGGGGACGCGACCGCGGTGGACCTGAAGAGGCGGCCGTTCGTGGTGGAGGTGGAGGGGGATCCGGTCGAGACCCGGGCGCTGGTGGTCTGCACCGGGGCCTCGGCCCGGATGCTGGGGATCCCGGGCGAGAGACGCCTGCTCGGGCACGGGGTCTCGACCTGCGCCACCTGCGACGGTCCCTTCTTCCGCGACCAGGAGATCATCGTGGTGGGGGGCGGCGACAGCGCGCTCGAGGAGGCGCTCTTCCTGGCCCGCTTCGCCCGCCGCGTGCGGGTGCTGCATCGCCGGGACGAGCTGAAGGCGTCGAAGATCATGCAGGACCGGGCGTTCGCGAACCCGAAGGTCGAGTTCGTATGGGATTCGGTGCTGGAGGAGGTCCTGGGAGACGCCACGGTGACCGGCGTGCGGACCTGGAATCTGCGCACGAACGAGCGGGAGGTCACCCCGGTAGACGGCGTCTTCGTGGCGATCGGCCACGTGCCGAACACGCGCATCTTCGAGGGCCAGCTGCCGCTGGACTCCCAGGGCTACATCGTGCTGAAGGAGGAGGGGCGCTCGCTGACCGACGTGGAGGGGGTGTTCGTGGGCGGGGACGTGCACGACCATCTCTACCGGCAGGCGGTGACCGCGGCCGGCTCCGGCTGCCGCGCGGCGATGGACGCCGAGCGCTACCTCGAGCGGATCGCGGGCGCGGCCGAGCCCGCCGCCGCCGCGGCCGAGCGGGGAGAGTAACGGGGCGTGGCGGAGACGATGCGGGCGGTGGTGAAAGTGGACGAGCGGCCCGGCCGGGACGGGACCGAGGTGCGGGACGTCCCGCTCCCCGAGCCCGGTCCAGGCGAGGCCCGGCTGAAGGTCCGCGCGGCCGCGATCTGCGGCTCGGACCGCCACATCTGGCACTGGGACCCGTCGGTGCGGCACCTGATCCGGCCGCCGCGGGTCTACGGCCACGAGTTCTGCGGCGAGGTGGACGCGGTGGGCCCGGCGCCGGGGCGCGGCGACCTGATCGAGGGGCTCTACGCCTCGGCCGAGATGCACGTCACGTGCGGCACCTGTCACCAGTGCCGGACCGGACAGGGCCACGTCTGCCGGAACACCGAGATCGTGGGGTTCCACCGGGACGGATCGTTCGCGGAATACGTGATCGTGCCCGCCCGGAACGTGGTTCCGCTGGACGGCCAGGTGGTGCCCCCGAAGGTGGGCGCTTTTCTGGACGCCCTGGGGAACGCGGTCCACACGGTCGAAGACCACGACCTGACGGGGGCAAAGGTGGCGATCCTCGGCTACGGCCCGATCGGCGCCATGGCGGCAGCGATCGCCGAGCACGAGAGGGCGGCGAAGATCTACGTGGTGGACGTGAGCGAGCGGGCGATCGAGCAGGCCGAGCGGTGGAAGGCGGCGAAGGGAGCCGTCCAGGTCACGGTGCTCCGGACCGGCGGGGAGCGGGCGGCCGGGGTCGAGGAGCGTATCGTGGACGAGACGAACGGCGGAGTCGACCTGGTGCTCGAGATGTCCGGCGCTCCGGCGGCGATCAACCAGGGGCTCCGGATCGCCCGGATGGGCGGGACGATGTCGCTGCTCGGAATCCCCTCGCGGGAAGCGGTCACGATCGAGAACTTCCCCGAGGATTTCATATTCAAGGGGCTGACCCTGAATGCGATCATCGGGCGGCGGCTGTTCTCGACCTGGGAGCGGATGCTGGAGCTGCTGTCGAGCGGGCTCGATGTGGCGTCGCTCGTGACCCACGAGTACCCGGGGCTCGACCGGTTCGCGGAAGGGATGGAGGCGTTCGACTCGCACGCGGCTCTGAAGGTCGTCTTCTATCCGGACGGTACTTCGAGCGACGCCTGAGGAGGGTGGAGTCATGACCAAGGCGGTCAACGAGTTGCTGGATCATTTGGAGGACCAGCTCCGGGCCCTGCGCGAGGCCGGGACGTACAAGACGGAGCGGGTGCTGGAGGGCCCGCAGGACGCCGAGGTCCGGGTGGACGGCCGTGCGGTCGTGATGCTCACGTCCAACAACTACCTGGGGCTCGCCAGCCACCCGCGGATCGAGGCCGCCGCCCGGGACGCCATCGAACGCTGGGGCTACGGCATGGCCAGCGTCCGCTTCATCTGCGGCACCGACCGGCTCCACCTGGAGCTGGAGCGGCGGATCGCGGAGTTCTTCGAGACCGACGCGGCGATCCTCTACACCTCCTGCTGGAACGCCAACGAGGCGCTCTTCGCCACCGTGCTGGAGGAGGAGGACGCGGTCTTCTCCGACGAGCTCAACCACGCCTCGATCATCGACGGGATCCGGCTCTGCAAGGCGAAGCGCTATCGCTACGCCCACGGCAGCGTGGACGCCCTCGCCGAGATGCTCGAGGCCGACGACTCGCGCCACCGGATGGTCGTGACCGACGGCGTGTTCTCGATGGAGGGGACCACCGCGCCCCTGCCGGCTCTGCTCGAGGTCTGTCGCCGTTTCGGCGCCACGCTCGTGGTGGACGACTCCCACGGCACCGGAGTCCTGGGGGAGCGCGGACGGGGGACGATGGAGGAGCTGGGGATCCACGGCGAGGTCGATGTCGTCACGAGCACGCTGGGGAAGGCGATGGGCGGGGCGGTCGGCGGGTTCGTCGCTGGGCCCGCGCCGCTGGTCGACGTGCTGCGGCAGCGCTCCCGACCGTACCTGTTCTCGAACGCCGTGCCGCCGATGGTGGCGGCCGCCGCGCTGGCCGCGTTCGACCTGCTGGACGAGGAGCCGGAGCGGGTGGTGCGGCTCAAGGAGAACACGCGCCGGTTCCGGGAGAGTCTCCGCGAGCGCGGGTTCGACATCCCCGACGGGGTCCATCCGGTGGTGCCGATCATCGTGGGGGAGACCGCGCTCGCGATCCGGATGTCGAGCGAGCTCATGGACGAGGGGGTCTACGTGTCGGGCTTCGGGTTCCCGGTCGTGCCGAAGGGGGAGGCCCGGCTCCGGGCGCAGATCTCCGCGGCGCACACCCCGGAGGAGCTGGACCGGGCGATCGAGGCGATCGAGCGGGTGGGGCGCCGGCACGGGGTGGTGGGCGGATGAACGATGTCGTCGCCGACCACGACCTCACGGTCCGCCGGCTGGTTCTGAACGACTTCCTGACGAACGGCTTCGTGGTGAAGGAGAACGACACGGGCGCGCTGGCGATCGTCGATCCCGGCGGCCGGGCCGAGGACCTGATCGCGGCGGCCCGCGAGTGGGGCGGCGACGTCCGGGCGATCCTGGTGACCCACCTCCACGGCGATCATTGCGCCGCGGTGGGGGCCGTGGCGGAGGCGTTCCCCGCCGCCGACGTCGTGGGCCCGCCCGGTGGATCGTTCGTGCCCGACCGGCCCGTCGGCGGGGGGGAGTCGATCGAATTCGGGACGGAGGCGATCCAGGTCACGGCCACGCCCGGACACTCGCCCGAGAGCCTGAGCTACCAGATCTGCGACCACGTGTTCGTGGGCGACTACCTGTTCCTTCACGCGGCGGGGCGCACGGACCTGCCCGGCGGCTCGGCCGAGGCGCTCCTGCGGGTCGTGCGCGAGGTGTTCGACGACATGCCCGGCAAGACCGTCCTGTGGTGCGGGCACGGTCCGCCGTCGACGGTGGCCGGAGAGCTGGCTGCCAATCCGTTCTGGCGGATCGCCCGCGAGGGCCGGCCGGACGCCCCGGTGGAGCGGGCCCGCTGGAAGGGCTCGGACGTCGCCGTCCTGGCGTGGGCCGAGGACTACGACGGCGGCCGGAAGGTGCTCCTGGAGACCGCCGACGGCGGGCTCGTGATGGTGCCGGGCTCGCAAGTGGAGGACGGCTGATCCGCGATCTGCCCACCGGCTCGCCGAACTTCCTGTTTACCGACATCGAGGGATCGACCGAGCTCTGGGAGCGCCATCCCCGGACGATGGGAGACGCCATCGAGCGGCACGACGGGATCCTGCGCGCGGCCATCGAGGGGCGCGAGGGGCGGGTCTTCAAGACGGTGGGGGACGCGTTCCACGCTGTCTTCGCCGACGCTGCCGAGGCCCTGGCCGCGGCGCTCGACGCCCAGCGGGGCCTGCGGGGCGCCGAGTGGCCGATCCCGGAGCCGCCGGCCGTCCGGATGGCGGTCCACGCGGGCGCCGCCGAGCTCCGGGGCGACGACTACTTCGGCCCGCCGCTCAACCGCGTGGCCCGCATCCTCTCCGCCGGCCACGGCGGGCAGATCCTCCTCTCCCGCGAGATCGAGCGCCGGGTCGGGGACCGCTTCCCCGAGGGTGCGGCGCTCCGGGACCTGGGGGACCGCCGGCTCAAGGACCTCTACGATCCAGAGCGGATCTACCAGCTCGTGGTCCCCGACCTGCCCGCGGACTTCCCGCCGCTGAAGACGCTGGACGCGCGGCCCCACAACCTGCCGGCGCTTACCACGCCCCTGGTCGGACGCCACCGGGAGGTGGAGGAGGTGCGGCGGCTCCTGGAGGGAAGCGGCGTGCGGCTGGTCACCCTGCTGGGTCCCGGCGGAACCGGGAAGACCCGGCTCGCCCTCCAGGTGGCGGCCGACTCGATCGACCGCTTCGAGGACGGCGTCTGGCTGGTCAACCTGGCGCCCACGCACGACCCCGCGCTGGTGGCCGGCGAGATCCTGCGGGTCCTGGGGGGACGACCGGACGGAGAGGAGTCGGAGGCGGACGCGCTCCTGCGGCACGTGGCGCGGAAGGAGGTCCTGGTCGTGATCGACAACTTCGAACAGGTGGTGGACGCCGCCCCCCTGGTCGAGCGCGTGCTGGAATCCGGCCCCCGGGTCGTCTCCCTGGTCACGAGCCAGGCGGCCCTCCGGGTGCGCGCGGAGCACGTGTTCGAGGTCCCGCCGCTCGCGGTGCCGGAGCCGGGCACGAACGGCGATCCGGGCCGGATCGAAGGGAACGACTGCGTCTCCCTCTTCGTGGACCGGGCGCGGGCTTCGGTGCCGGCGTTCGAGCTGACCGCCGAGAACGCCGCCGCGGTGGCCGCGATCTGCCGCGAGGTGGACGGCCTGCCGTTGGCGATCGAGCTGGCGGCCGCACGGGTCAAGCTGATGACCCCCCGCGCCATCCTCGAGCGCCTGCAGGGGAACTACGACTTCCTGGCGAGCCGGGGCCGGGACGTCCCCGACCGCCACCGCGCCGTGCGGAAAGCGATCGACTGGTCCTACGAGCTGCTGGACGAGGACGAGCGCGCCTTCTTCCGCCGGCAGTCGGTGTTCGACGGGGGGTTCACGCTCGAGGCCGCCGAGGGCGTGTGCTCGGAGCCCGACGACCCGCTGGACGTGTTCGAGACCCTGGAGTCTCTGGTCGACAAGAGCCTGGTGCGCCGGGTCGAGCAGGGGGGCGAAACCCGCTTCGAGCGTCTCAGGACGATCCGCGCGTACGCGGTGGAGAAGCTGGAGGAGAGCGGCGAGGCGGACCGCTGGCGGAACCGTCACGCGGAGTGGTTCGCCGAGCGGGCCCGGCACCTCGACGTGGATCGGGCGGGGGAGACCGAGGCTGCGCAGTGGCTTCGCTGGTTGGAGAGCGAGATCGAGAACGTCCGGGCGGCGTTCCGGTGGGCGGTCGAGCACGGCCGGGCCGACCTGGCGGTCCGCTTCTGCCGGGTACTCCCGGCGCTGTGGTTCCTGAAGGGGCACACCGAGGAGGCCCGCGGCTGGCTCGGCCGGACGCTGGAGCTGGGTGACGCGCTCACCCCGGTACAGCGGGCGACGGTCCTGAACCTCCAGGGGCGGGTCGACCAGTGGATGGGCGACAACAGCCCGGCCGTCATGGCCCGCTTCGAGGAGAGCCTCCGGCTCTACCAGGAGGCCGGACACCGCAGGGGAACCTCCCGCGCCCACATGAACATCGGGAACGTCCACCGCCGGCTGGGCCAGCTCGATGCCGCCGCGGAGCGCTTCGAGACCGCGCTCGCGACCTACCGCGAGCTGGACGACGCCTTCGGCGAGGTGAACGCGCTCATGAACCTGGGGGACCTGGCCAGCGCCCGGCGGGACGGCACGACCGCGCGCCGGCGGTTCGAAGAGGCCCGGAGCGTGGCCGAGCGGTGGGGGATGACGATCAGCCGCGCCTACGCCCTCCAGTACCTGGGTGAGATGGCGCTCGTGGAGGGGGACCTGGACCGGGCCCAGTCGCTGATCGAGGACGGGCGGGACGGCTTCGACGCGGTCGGCAGCGAAGTCGGGATGGCCTGGAGCCATTACTACCTGGCGATGCTGGCCTGGCGGCGCGGCGAGCTCGGCGAGGCGCGCTCCCGGCTCGCCCAGGCGCTCACCGTGTTCCGGCGGATGGATCTGCCGCCCGGGGTCGCGGCGTGCCTCCTGGCCCAGGCCACGGTCGCGGCGGAGGAGGGGCGCCACGAGACGGCGGCGCGGCTCCTGGGCGCCGGGCGGGCGATCCACGATCGGGCGCGGATCTCGGCCGGCCCCATGGAGGAGGCGATGGTCGAGCGCGCGCAGTCGCTCTGCCGGGAGGGGCTGGGGGAGGAGGCCTGCAGTCGGCTCGAGGCGGAGGGGCGGGCCGCGCCCGTCGAGGAGGCGGTCGCGCTGGCCGCCGGGACCGACGCCTGATCGCCGCAGTCGCCCGAAACGGTCGGCTCCTGCGCCGGCCCGCTATGCGGGCACGGACCGCGGCCTCCGCTCGGCTGAGCGGTGGAGCGCCGGGTAGAGGAGCCCCAGGATCCCCCCGTAGACCAGGTGCCCCACCAGGCTCCCTATCGCCACCGGGCGCATCGGCGCCATCGCCAGCGGCGCGAACGCGGCCATCCCCAGGAGGAGCGGCATGAGGATCAGCCCTCCCAGGACCCACCAGAAGGCGCCGTAGACGAGCCCCCTCGCCAGCCCGCCTCCGTAGCCCCCGACGCCCCGGCCGAGGATCCCGCCGAAGAGCGCGCCGATCACGGCGCTGTTGAAGAGGTGGTAGATCCACCCGGCGACCAGGCTGTCCGATCCGACCACGCCGGCGACCATGGCCATCATCGGCATGCGGCCCCCGTCCGGCGTGGGCGCGGTCATCATCGTCATCATGACGCCGAACACGACGCCGGCGGAGAGCCCCGCCACGACCCCTGCTCCGATCCGTGATTTCATCTGCCGCACCTCCTTCTCCTCGTACGCGCGCCCGACCGGCCGCGCACGACGCGCGACCCCCGTCCTGTTAGATTCAGAGGACGACCGCCAACCGTGATTCATTCCCCGCCCCCGATCCGGACCATGATCAGCGTCAGCGACCTCGCGAAGGCGTACTCTGGGGACCCCCTCTTCGAGGGCGTCTCGCTCCACCTGGCCACGGGATGCCGCTATGGCCTGGTGGGCGCGAACGGCTCGGGAAAGACCACGTTCCTGCGGATCCTCTCCGGCGAGATCCCCCCGTCCGACGGAACGGTTTCCATTCCGAAGCGGGCCCGCGTGGGGGTCCTCCACCAGGACCGCTTCCGCTACGCGGACGTGCCGATCGTGGACGTGGTGGTGATGGGGGTGCCGGAGCTGTGGTCGGCCATGAGGGCCAAGGAGGAGGTGCTGGCGCGGGCCGGCCACGGGTTCGACGCCGACCGTTTCGCCGAGGCCGAGGAGACGGTCCAGCGCCTCGACGGCTACTCCATGGAGGCGCGGGCCGGCGAGATCCTGGAAGGGCTCGGGATCCCGAGCGCGGTCCACCAGGAACCCCTCTCCACGCTCTCCGGCGGGTTCCAGCTGCGGGTCCTGCTCGCCCAGGCGCTGGCGGCGAGCCCCGAAGTCCTCCTCCTCGACGAGCCGACCAACCACCTCGACATCGTCTCCATCCGCTGGCTGGAGAAGCACCTCGCCGACTACGCGGGGTGCCTGGTGGTGATCTCCCACGACCACCGGTTCCTGGACCGCGTGGCCACCCACGTGCTCGACGTCGACTACGAGACGATCACGCTCTACCCGGGCAACTACACGGATTTTGTGGGGGCCAAGGCGGCCGAGCGCGAGCGGCGCGAGACGGAGATCGAGAAGCGGCAGAAGGAGATCGCCGACAAGCAGGCGTTTGTGGACCGGTTCCGCGCCAAGGCATCGAAGGCGCGGCAGGCGCAGAGCCGGGTCAAGCAGATCGAGCGGATCGAGATCGAGCCGCTGCCGCAGTCGTCCCGGCGCCATCCCACCTTCCGGTTCGTGCAGAGCCGGCCGTCGGGGAAGGTGGCGCTGAAGATGGAGGGAATTTCCAAGTCCTACGCCGGCCGGCCCGTCCTCGCGGGCGTTTCGCTGCGGGTCCAACGGGGAGACCGCCTCGCGGTGATCGGACCCAACGGGATCGGAAAGTCGACGCTGCTGAAGATCGCCGTGGGACAGGTCGAGGCGGATGCCGGCAAGGTCGAGTGGGGGCACGAGGCGCGCCCCGGCTGGTTCGCCCAGGACCACCAGGAGCAGCTGACCCCCGGGCAGACCGCGGAGGCGTGGCTGTGGCGCGCCTGCCCCGGACAGGGTCCGGGCTTCGTGCGGGGACAGCTGGGGCTGGTGCTCCTCGGCGGCGACGCCGCGGAGAAGCCGGTCGAGAAGCTCGCGGGGGGCGAGGCCGCGCGGCTCCTGTTCGCCCGGCTGGCGGTCGAGAAGCCGAACGTGCTGGTGCTCGACGAGCCCACCAACCACTTGGACCTGGAGGGTGTGGAGGCCCTGGCCGAGGGGCTCGATGCCTACGACGGGACGGTCGTCTTCGTGGCCCATGACCGCTGGTTCGTGGAGCGGCTGGCCACCCGGATCGTGGAGCTCTCCGAGAGCGGTGCGCGCGATTTCCTGGGCGGATACGCCGACTACGTCGCGTCCTGCGGCGACGACCACCTGGACGTCTCGGCGGCGGCGCCTTCGCGGGAGCCGTCGGACCGGGAGCGCAGCCGCGGGGCGCGGGTCGAAGAGCGGTCGGACGAGCGGGAGGCCCGCAAGCGGGAGCGCGCCGAGGAGCGGCGCCGTGCCGAGATCCGGGCCGAGCGCGACCGGCTGCTGAACGCCGTCGAGTCGGCCGAGACCCGGCTCGCCGAGATCCACGCGCGCTTCGCCGACCCCGCCCTCTACGAGGCGGCGCCGCCGGAGGAGATCCGCGAGCTGCAGGAGGAGGAGCGCTCCGTCGCCGAGCGGCTGGAGGCGCTGACCGTGGAATGGGAAGCGGCCGAGCGGTCCCTGGTGGAGCGCGAGTCGCCCGCCTGACCGTGCGGCTCTCCTACCGCCTCAAGGTGTTTCTCGGTCTCACGGCTCTCTTCGCCGCCGCGAGCGTTGCGTGGAGCCTGGTCCGCTGGGAGAGCCACGCGCCCGAGCGCGAGGCGTGGGAGGCCGTCACCTCGACCCTCGGCGCCGGACGGCTCCGGATCGATGCCCTCGAGTCGGCGATCGACTCGCTGCAGGCCGCCGTCGAGGCCGACCAGGGCGACCTCGAGACGATCTCGCGGCGGATCGCCCACTACGAGTCGAGCGCCCGGGGCGGCCGGCTCCCGACCCCGCAGCACCGCGCGTACATGACCGAGATCGAGCGCCACAACCGGGTGGTCGAGCGCCACAATCGCGGGATCGCCGAGCTGGGCGAGCTCTACGCCGAGTACTCGGGCCGGGTGGACACGCAGAACGCGCTGATCGACAGCGCGAACGCCATGCAGCGGCGGGCGGCGGAGGAGGGGTA
>DATLFF010000271.1:0-3440 GCA_035524915.1 Gemmatimonadota bacterium
AGCAGGAGGCCCCCCCGTGCGACTCCGTGACGGCGCCGGCGGCCCAGCAGCTCACTTTCCTGGCCGGTGCGCACTACGTGCGCCGGAACCCGGACGAGGAGGGCACGTACACTGTTGAGCAGCGGCCCACACCCGCGGGTGGCGACGAGGTCCTGATCCGTTTCGACAACGACTCGCCCGCCCAGCTCCGCGCCACGGCGGACTCTCTGGTCATAAGCTGGGCGTATGTCGACGGCCCGGAGCTGCGGTACGTCCCGATCGGCAACCACTGACGCATGCCATCCAAGGAAATGTCACCCTCCACGTAGGGCGCCGCAGCCGCCGATTGGACAGCTGAAAGAGACCACTCTTGCGCCGGTTCACTGTGTTATATAACACTATATCATGCGCATCCGCATCCGCCACGAATCACCTGTCCCGCTCTACCACCAGATCGCCGAGGCGATCCGCAACGCGGTCGCCGTGGGGGACCTCCCGCCGGGATCCCAGCTACCATCCGTCCGGGATGGGGCGCGCGACTGGGGCGTGAACCTGCACACGGTTCGCCGCGCGTACGGCGACCTCGCCCGGGAGGGGCTGGTGGTCATGGACCGGCGCGGAACCCGGGTCCGAGGGGTGGCCGCGGCGGAGACGGGGACGGGCGGCGTGGACGAGCTCGTGGCGACGTTCGTCCGAACGGCATCGGAGCGGTTCGGGCTGACCCAGACGCAGCTGGGGCAGCTGCTGCTCAAGCGGGCGGCCGCAGGCGTGCCGGTACCGGTGCATTTCCTCGAGTGCAGCCAGGAGCAGGCGGCGGGGCACTGCGCGGAGATCATGGCGGCCTGGCGGGTGGATGCGCGCCCGCTGGTGCTCGGGAGGACCGCCGAGCTCCCGGCCGGGATCGTCGTCTCGACGTTCTTCCACTACAACGACGTGCGGCAGCGGTGGCCGGACCGGACGGACGACGTGCGGTTCGTGGCGATCGCGCCGGACCCCGAGCTCGGCCGGGCGCTACCGGGGGGTGCAGGGGGCCGTGGGCCGAAGCGCGTGCTCGTCTGCGAGCTGGACGAATCCAAGGCCGTGAACATCGCGGCGGACGTCAGTGTGCTCCTCCCGCCGCCCCGATACCGGATAGAGCCTCGTGTCCTCTCCTCCCCGTCGTCGCTGCCTCATCGGCGGCCAGGGGACGTGCTGCTGGTGGCGCCGCGGGTCTGGGGCGCCATGTCGGAGGAGGCGCGGAAGGAGGTCGTATTGATCCGGTACAAGCTGCGCGGCTACGAGCTCGAGGCCCTGGGTCAGAGTTTCGGATGGGCGACGCGAGCCGCCATGGGGGCCGCGTGACGCCCCGGCGCGGATATGGAAGCCGAAAAGGAGCGGGGCGATGAACCGGAGGCGTCGTGCGGGGGGCGGAAAGTCGTGGCACCCGCTCGCGCTGACGGCGGCGTTGCTGATGCTGCCGATCCTGGGCGTGTGTGGAGGAGGTCCGAGAGCGAGCGCGCCGGCGGCGGAGAGGCCTCAGGTCGTCAAGGGCCTCGACGATCGGGTGGGCTGGTACCGCATGCCGGCGGGAGACACGGCGCTGGTGACGTACTCCGCGAAGGGCGGGCTCCGGCTCTTCTCGCTGTGGGACACGATCTACGCGACCACGTTCGTCCCGGGCGCGGACGGTCTTCTCCATGCGGGCGGGCCCGACGCTCCAGTGGTGGAGTTCAGGGAGTGGGATGGACGTGTCACGGGCTTCGAGTGGCCGGTGGGATCGGGGTCGTATGCGGAGCGGCTGCCGGGCTACGGGTACCAGGTCGAGCCCTTCGCGGTCGAGGTGGAGGGGGTGACGCTGGCGGGGTCGCTGTTCCTCCCGCGGGATCGGCCGAATCCAGTACCGGGGGCGGTGATCATCCACGGCTCGGGGGCGAGCGATCGCGACAACTACTGGTACATGACGTTCGCCGACACGCTGGTCCGGAGCGGACTGGCGGTGATGCTCCCGGACAAGCGAGGGAGCGGCCAGTCGGGGGGCGACTGGTTCACCACCGGGCTCGCGGGATTCGCGGATGACGTTGCCGCCCAGGTGCAGGCGCTCCGGGAGCACTCCGCGGTGGATCCGGGCCGGGTCGGGCTGGTGGGCATGAGCCAGGGCGGGCATATCGCCCCCATGGTCGCGCCGCGCGTGGACCCGGCCTTCGTGGTCAACATTTCCGGCAGTGCCGTCCCGCTGAACGAGCAGATCGTCCACGAGCTGAGTCAGGATATGAAGCGCGACCAGCTGCCGGGGATCCTCGACGCCGTGGTCCGCCCGATCTCGGTATGGGTGGTGAAGCGCCGGCGTCCCGAGTGGTGGGCCACGAACGGGCCCATCGACCCGATCGAGCACTGGGCGGAGGTGACAGCCCCGGCCGTGACCCTGTACGGCCGACTGGACGAGTCGGACAATGTTCCGGTCGCCCGGAGCGTGGAGCGGCTGGACTCTCTGGGGCTTCCCAACCTGGACGTCTGGGTGTTCGAGGGGGTGGGGCATGGTCTCATGATTCCGGACCCGAATCGGGTGCGCCCGGACATCCTCGAGAGGCTGGCGGAGTGGGTCGCGGATGCGATTTCGGCGGACGCCGTTTCCGGTGCCGCTGACCCGGGGACCGAGCTATGATGACGCACCGTTCACGGGGGCCGCTCGGCGGGATCGTGCTCGTCGCGCTCTCATCGGCGGCGCCCGGTGCCGCTCAGAACGCCACCCCCGGCGTGTTCGCCGGGGCGGCGGGCGTGCTCTCGCGGGATGTCGCCGGCGAGGTCGCGCTCTTTGGTGAATGGGTGGACAGGACCGGGCGCACACCTATGGTCGGCGCGCTGCGCGCAAGCAATCATAGCACAACGAGTTACGCACGCACTCGGACAGTGCGGGGTCGCCGGTTCGAATCCGGCCGTCCCGCCTGTCCGATCGTCACGCTGAGTGACGACGGATGTGGCAGAAACCGCGTGTTACGCGAGCAAGGGCCGATCGGCGTGTGACGCTGGTCGGCCCTCGGACCGTCGGGCGCAAGTGGGCTGATACAGGTGCATTTCGTGGCCACTTCCCCTGGCTACGATGTACATGCTGTTCGACGAGAGCAGGTCGAGGCCGTGCACGGGAAGGCCCAGAGCAGCGCCACGAAATCCGACAGCGGTGGCGGTGGGACGAGGGTGGGGCGGCGACACACACGTGAGCCTGGCACCACCCTCTCTCTCTGTACCGGGTGGCTCAGCTTTCGAGCGCGCCGACGAACTCGTCCAGCGGGATCGCGGCGAGGGTCGTGATCTGCACGCTGCCGCGCGCGCCGAGCTCGATCGAAACGCGCGCGATCGTGGCGGTGTCCGGCGCGTCGACAACGTTCACGAAGTCGTAGGGCCCGAGCACCGCGTACTGCTCGCGCACCTTCACGCCGAGCTTCTCGATCTCCCGATTCACCTCCTGCAGGCGGCCGGGGTTCTTG
>DATLFF010000272.1:0-3361 GCA_035524915.1 Gemmatimonadota bacterium
CGCGGCGCACAGGGTCTCGACCGCCGCGTAGTCCAGACCCAGAACGGCGGCCATCGAGCCGGGCCGCTCGCGGCCGGCAGCGGCCATCGCCTCGCCCCGCGCGCGGACCAGCCGGACGCCGTCGGCGAAGCCGATCGAGCCGGCCGCCACGTGGGCGGAGAACTCGCCCAGCGAGTGGCCGGCGGCGTACTCCGGCACCGCGCCCCGCGCCGCCAGCACGCGCCACGCCGCGATGGAGTGGGTCAGGAGAGCGGGCTGGGCGATCTCGGTGGCCGTCAGCTTGTCGGCGGGGCCTTCCCAGCAGACAGAGGAGAGCGCGAATCCGAGCGCCTCGTCGGCCTCCTCGAACGTGGCCCGGGCCTCGGGGTAGGCGTCGGCCAGCGCCGCTCCCATGCCGACCGACTGGCTGCCCTGTCCGGGAAACTGGAGCGCGAGGCCCGGGCTCACAGGCGGATCACCATGGAACCCCACGCCAGGCCGCCCCCGAACGCCGTCATAAGCACCACGTCGCCGGGGCCCGCGCGCCCGTCCCGCCGAACCTCCGCCAGCGCGATCGGGATCGAGGCCGACGAGGTGTTCCCGTAGCGGTCGATGTTGACGTACACCCGGTCCACGTCGATGCCCAGCTTCTTCACCACTCCGTCGATGATCCGGATGTTCGCCTGGTGCGGAATCAGCAGGTCCACGTCCGCCAGGCTCAGGCCGGCGCGCTGGAGCGAGATCCGGCTCGAGGAGTCCATGTGATTGACCGCGTACTTGAAGACCTCCCGGCCCTCCTGCTTGACCAGCTCCTGCCGCTCGGCGCGGGTCTCCTCGGTGGAGGGAACGGCGGCGCCTCCGGCCGGACGCCACAGGAGCTCGGCCAGCCGGCCGTCGGTCTGCATGTGGGTCGCCAGGATCCCCGACTCCCCGCCGTCGCCGGGGCCCATCACCGCGGCTCCGGCGCCGTCGCCGAACAGCACGCAGGTGGAGCGGTCGGTCCAATCGATGATCGAGGACATCTTCTCGGCCCCGATCACCAGCACGTTCCCGGGCCCTCCCGAGCGCAGCAGGCCGTCGGCCAGGATCAGGCCGTACACCCAGCCCGCGCACGCCGCGGACACGTCGAAGGCGGCCGCCCGGTCCGCTCCGAGCAGGGCCTGGGCCTCGCAGGCGGTAGCCGGGAGCAGGTGATCGGGCGTGGCGGTCGAGAGGATGATCACGTCCACGTCCAGCGGGTCGAGACCGGCGTCGGCCAGCGCGTGGCGCCCGGCCTCCGCGGCCAGGTCGGCGGTGTTCTGCCCCTCGGCGCAGATCCGCCGCTCGCGGATGCCGGTGCGGGTGACGATCCACTCGTCGGTCGTATCGACGAGCGACTCGAAGTCGCTGTTGGTCATGACCCGGGTGGGGACGGCCATCCCCGTGCCGATCAGCCTCGCTCCGCCCCCCGGCGGACTCACCTGGGCCTCTTCACGCGCTGCGGGTCCGGGCGGCCGTCCCCTCGGGCGCTTCCGACCCGGGATCGGACGACCGCACGGCCTCCTCGATGTGCCGCACCATATCCCGCTCCACGGCCGTGGCCGCCACCCGCACGGCGTTGCGGAACGCTTTCACGCTGGATCCGCCGTGGCCGATGATCACGACTCCGTCCACTCCCAGGAGCGGGGCTCCCCCGTACTCGGCGTAGTCGATCCGCCGCTTGAGCGACTGGAAGGCGGGCTTCATGAGCAGCGCGCCCAGCCGCGCCCGGACGCTCCCGGCCAGCTCGTCCCTGATCGCATCGCCCAGGAAGTCCTTCACCGACTCCCCGAACTTCAGCAGGACGTTCCCGACGAACCCGTCACAGACGACGACATCGGTGTCCCCCCTCAGGATGTCCCGCCCCTCCACGTTGCCGGCGAAGTCGAGGCCGCTGGCCGCCAGCAGCGCGTGGGCCGCCACCACGGCCTCGTTCCCCTTGCCGGGCTCCTCGCCGATCGACAGGAGCGCCACCCGGGGTCGCTCGCGCCCCAGCACGTCGCGGGCGTAGAAGTGTCCCATCAGGGCGAACTGGGCGAGGTGGGAAGGCTTGCAGTCGACGTTGGCGCCCGCGTCCAGCACCACGCAGGGCTCGCGGGCCGTCGGGAAGACGGTCACGATGGCGGGGCGCTGGATCCGCTCGATCCGGCCCAGGGTGGTCAGGGCGGCCGCCATGACCGCGCCGGTATTGCCGGCCGACACGAACGCGTCCGCCTCTCCCGCCTTCTGGAGGGCGAGTCCCACGGCGATCGAGGAGTCGCGCTTCCTGCGCAGCGCCGTGATCGGCGATTCGTCCATGCCGATCGTCTCGGAGGCGTGCCGGACCGAGACCCGCCCCGGGGCGCTGCGCGCGCGATGGAGCAGCGGCTGAATCCGCGCCTCGTCCCCCACGAGTATGATCTCGAAGTCGCCGGGCAGCTCCCGCAGCGCCGACAGCGCGCCCCGAACCGGCACCTCGGGGGCCCGGTCCCCTCCCATGGCGTCCAGAGCGACGCGGATCGGACTCAGTACTCCTCGACGTTGACGACCTGTCGGCCGGCGTAGTGCCCGCAGTTGGGGCACACGCGGTGCGGCAGCTTGGGCTGGAGGCACTTGTCGCAGGTCGAGAGCGCGGGCGCCGCGGCCTTCTTGTGGGTGCGCCGCTTGCGCTGCCGGGTCTTGCTGATTTTCCGTCTCGGTACGGCCATCTTGCTGCTCCTTCAAGTCGTTGCTACAAATAAAGTTGCATGGTGCCGGATCAACCTCTTTCTTCGCCCCTCAGGTCGAGCTCTTTCAGCGCCTTCCAGTGGGTCGAGGCGGTCTCGACCACGCAGCCGCAGTCCTCTTCGTTCCGGTTCGCCCCGCAGACCGGACAGATCCCCGCGCAATCCTGGCGGCACAGCGGGAACCAGTCGGTCTCCACGAACAGCCGATCGCGGACCTGTTGCGCGACGTCGATCTCCGTGGCGCCCGATTCGATCCAGACCACGTCGTCGTCGCCGGTCTCCTCCTCCCGCACCGCGTCGCGGGCCGAGCGCTCCTGGTACACCACCCGGAACGGCTCGTCCAGGTCGACCGCCGCCGGCGTCAGGCAGCGCGTGCAGGGGACGTGGACCGTCCCCCGGAGCCGTGCCTCCAGGACGTACGTCCGGCCGGACGGGTGGTGGAGGAGAACCTCGAGTCCGAGTGGAGCCCGGACCTCGGGCTCGTAGCCTTCGAGGACCGGGCTGCCGGGCGCGATCTCGAACCGTTCCTCGAGCCGCCCCTCGCGCAGGCGGTTGAGGTCCAGGCGCAACATAGACCTATGAAGATACGCCCCGCGGGCCGGCGCATCAATCGGGAAAGAAGAACGCCACCTCGCCCGCCGCGTTCTCGGGCGAGTCCG
>DATLFF010000273.1:0-4801 GCA_035524915.1 Gemmatimonadota bacterium
TTCTCGGCCCTGGCCCCCGCCGACATCGAGCACGAGGCGGCCGACTCCCGCGCCGAGATCGCGCGGCGGGTGGGTCAGCCGCCCACGCTCTTCGCCTACCCGGGCGGCGAGCCCGGCGCCGACGTCGACGCGACCGCGCGCATCCTGCGGCTGGCCGGCTACCGCGCCGCCTTCGTGTCCTGGGGCGGGCCCGGGCCGTTCCCGCCCGCCGATCGCTGGCGCATCCCGCGCATGACCGTGATGCCGGGGGGCGATCTGGAGGCGGCGCTCGAGGAGTCGTGATTCCCTGGATCCCGAGGAGGTCCACCATGGCCCGCCCCGTCCACCGCTGGCTGGCCGGCGCCCGCCGGGCGACGATCGAGTTCGAGTGCCGGGCGACCCGGGTGGAGATCGATCCCGACGACCGGCTGCCGGACATCGACCGCTCGAACGACGTCTGGCCGACCGGCCCGTGACGCCGGCGCGGCCCGGGGCCGGCCGATGACGGGGACCGGCCCCGCAGAGCGGCCGGTGGCGCTCGTCACCGGGGCCTCGGGCGGGATCGGGCTCGAGCTGGCCCGCGTCCTGGCCGCCCACGGACACGACACCGTCCTGGTCGCCCGCAGCGCGGATCCCCTCGAGGCCGCGGCCGGCGAGCTCGAGCGGGTGCACGGCGTCCGGACGTGGCCGATCCCGCTCGACCTCGGCCCGCCGGCGGCGCCGTGGGATCTCGCCCGGCGGCTCGACGAGCTCGGACTCGAGGTGGAGATCCTGGTCAACAACGCCGGCTTCGGCGTGTGGGGGCCGTTCCTGGAGACCGACCCGGAGGCCGAGCGCCGGATGCGGGACCTGAACGTGGGAGCACTCACCGCGCTTACAAAAATATTTGTGCGAGGCATGGCGGCCCGCGGTCGCGGGCGGATCCTGAACGTGTCCTCCACCGCGGCCTTCCAGCCGGGCCCCGGCGCGGCGGTCTACTACGCCACCAAGGCCTACGTGCTGTCCTTCTCGCTGGCGCTGTCGGTCGAGCTGGACGGCACCGGGGTCACGGTGACCGCGCTGTGCCCGGGACCCACTCGCACCGGCTTCGCCCGCGCCGCGGGTGCCGACGAGTCACGGCTGTTCGTCCGCGGCCGCGGCGGCGACCCGGCCGCGGTGGCCCGCGCCGGCTACGCCGCGCTGATGCGCGGAGACTCGCTCGACGTGCCGGGGATCAAGGACCGCCTGGGCGCCTTCGGCACCCGGCTCGTCCCGCGCCGCTTCGCCGCCCGGGTGGTGCGGTGGCTCAACGACCGCGCCTGAGAGTCCCTCTGGTCGACCCGGGCAGGCCCCGTACGCCGGCGATGTCAAGAAAAAGAGGCCGCCGGCGGTAGCCGGCGGCCTCTCCCGAATCCGAACCCGTTCCAGCGGTGACGCCCGGCTCTCAGACCTCGCCGAGGTGGTTGTTCACGTGCTTGGTCATCTCGAACATGCTCACCTGCGACTTCCCGCCGAACACCACCCGCAGCTTGTCGTCCGCGTTGATCATCCGCTTGTTCTGAGAGTCCTGCAGGTTGTTCTTCTTGATGTAGTCCCAGATCTTCTTCGTCACCTCGGTGCGCGGCTTCGGCTCCGGGCCCACCACGGCTCCGAGCGCGCTGTCCGGCTTCATCGGCTTCATGAATGCCGCGTTGGGCTTCCGCTTCTTGTCGGCCATCGGTCGGTCTCCCCGTTCGAGTTGAGTCCGTGGATACGGTGGAAACGATCGTGGTCTCCGTGCTGACGCACGGGGGTCGTGCTGGCGCGCAGCGCGGCGTCCCCCCATTCCTATCCGGTTCCCCGGGGAAAATCAAGATCCCCGCGAGTCTTCGCGCCCGGGGGGAACCAGCCGATCGTGGCGCACGACGTCCCACGGTAGGAGCAATCCTCCGCCCACGGCTCCCAGCGGCACGGGTCCTCGAAATGGCGGTGGGCCGCCCGGAAGGCCGCCCACCGCCGACTGGCTAGTCGGTGATGATGATGCTGTCCGGGACGTCGATGTCCGGCGCCTCGATCCGGATGTCGTCCGGCAGGTCGATGTCGGGGACGTCGGTGTCCTCGATCCGGATGTCGGCGTTGAATTCGGTGTCGTCGCCGTCGCCGGCGGGGCCGAAGACGCCGCTGAAGTAGAGCACGGCGCCCAGGATCAGGATCACGATGATGATCAGCACGGCGTACACGCCGGCGTTGCCGTCGCCGCCGCCGCTCTCGTGGTGATGGTGGTGCTCTTCGACCGCCATGGTGGTCTCCTCCACGTTGGGTTCGCCGGGGGGACGTGGTGCCGGCGGGATCCGACCACAAGGGACGTAGTGGATCCGAGCGGAGTCTACCGCGGCCCGACCCCGTTGTTTGTCAGGACGCTTACGGGGCGGGCGGAGGCGGGTCGGGGATCCGGCGGGCCCGGGCGTGGTACTTCCCCCCGCGGTCGGCCTGGACGTGGACCAGCATCTCGCCGGCGCAGGCCGGGCATTCCTCGCGGAAGCGGGCCGCGCCGTTGGTGCCCTCCAGGCGGGAGGGGTCGAGGAAGATCTCGCTCCGCTCGCCGCACCAGGGGCAGAAGACCGGGTGGCTCACCCGGGCGTAGGCCCAGCCGCCCTCGGCCACCGGGAGCTCGGCGGCATCGAGACCGCCGCGGACGAGGTCCTGGGCCACCGCGCGCAACGACCGGCCCTGACGGCGGGCCAGCTCGCGGAGCTGGTCGGAGAGGTCGTCGTCGAAATGGATCGTGAGGCCGGGCATGGAATGAGCCTAGGTTCGGCGTTGCGACGGTGTCAACGCGCGCGCGGGCGGCTAGACGACACCGAGCGAGCGCATCGCCCGGGCGACCCGCAGGAACCCCGCCAGGTTGGCCCCCTGCACGTAGTCGATCCAGTCGCCGTCGCCGTCGCCGTACTCCACGCACTGCCGGTGGATGTCGCTCATGATGGCGCGGAGGCGCGCGTCCACTTCCTCGCGCGTCCAGCGGAGCCGCATCGCGTTCTGGGTCATCTCCATCCCCGAGATCGCCACCCCGCCCGCGTTCGCCGCCTTCCCCGGCGCGTGGAGGACCCGCGCCGCCTCGAAGCGCTTGGACGCCTGGTAGGTGGCCGGCATGTTGGCGCCCTCGACCACCGCCCGGCATCCCGACGCGATCAGGTCCTCGGCGTCCTCGCCGCGGATCTCGTTCTGGGTGGCGCACGGGAAGGCCAGGTCGCACGGCACCTTCCACGGCCGCTCGCCGGCGTGGAACGCGGCGCCGAACTCCTCGCCGTAGCGCAACAGCGCCGCCCCGCGCGGCTTCTGCTCGATCACCCACTCCAACCGCTCCGCGCTCAGGCCGTCGGGCTCGTGCACGAACCCGCCCCGGTCCGACAGCGTGACCACCACCGCGCCGGCCTCGATCAGCTTCTGGGCCGCGTACTGGGCCACATTGCCGCTGCCCGAGATCGCGCACGTCTTCCCCTCGAGGCCCTCGCCGCGCCGGGCCAGCATCTCCTCGGCGAAGTAGACCGCGCCGTAGCCGGTGGCCTCGGTCCGGATGCGGCTCCCGCCGATGGCGAAGGCCTTGCCGGTCAGCACACCGGCCCACTCGTTGGCGACCCGCTTGTACTGGCCGAACAGGTAGCCGATCTCGCGCGATCCGACGCCGATGTCGCCGGCGGGCACGTCCAGGTCGCGGCCGATGTGCCGGTGGAGCTCGGTCATGAACGCCTGACAGAAACGCATGATCTCGCCCTCGGACTTGCCCTTGGGGTCGAAGTCGGAGCCGCCTTTGGCGCCGCCCATGGAGAGCATCGTCAGCGCGTTCTTGAAGGTCTGCTCGAAGCCCAGGAACTTGAGCAGGCCGACGTTCACCGAGGGATCGAACCGGAGGCCGCCCTTGTAGGGGCCCAGCGAGTTGTTGAACTGGACCCGGTGGCCGCGGTCGACCCGCACCCGTCCGTGGTCGTCCACCCAGGTGACGCGGAAGGAGATCATCCGGTCGGGCTCGACCAGCCGTTCGAGGAGCCCGTTCTCCCGGTACTCGGGGTTCTGCTCGATGAACGGCCAGACCTTGTCCACGAACTCGCGGACCGCCTGGTGGAACTCGGGCTCGCCCGGGTTCCGCTGCTCGACCTCGTCCATGAACGCCTGGGCGTCCATCCGGCTCTCCCGGCTGGGGTGCACCGACGATGGTTCGGGGTCCGGCAATCTAACGAGGAGGCCCGCCGGGCAGAACCCCGGTCGGGTTAGCGCTCTCCGGTCAACGAAGCCGGCGGTCGCGGAGCGCCGGGAAGCTCGCGCGGAAGGCGCGGACGTCGCCCGGGTCCACCACCGCGCGGAGGACGCCGGGCTCGGGCCCCAGCTCTCCCAGCGGCGCCCCGCGGGCGTCGAAGGCAAGCGAAACGCCGGCGTAGCGGCGGCCGCCCTGCTCGCCGGCCGCGTCGCAGCCCACGATCGCGGCCTGGTTCTCGATGGCGCGGGCCCGGATCAGCGTCCGCCAGGCGTCCACCCGGACCTCGGGCCAGGCGGAGACCACGAACAGGACCTCGGCGCCCGCGTCGACCAGCCGGCGGAACAGCTCGGGAAACCTCAGGTCGTAGCAGATCGCGATCCCCGCGGTGGCGTCGCCGAGGGGAAAGACCGTCACGTCCTCGCCCGGCGCCAGGAGCTCTCCCTCGGGGGAATCCGCGTCGGAGAAGAGATGGATCTTCCGGTAGAGCGCGATCCGCTCGCCGTCCGGCCCGTGGACGAGCGCGGAGTTGTGGAGGTGGTCGCCGTGCCGCTCGACGAACGTGCCGCCGACGATCGTGGTGCCGGTCTCGCCTGCGAGCGCCGACAGGAA
>DATLFF010000274.1:0-6284 GCA_035524915.1 Gemmatimonadota bacterium
TCCTCCAGCGCGTCGTCCGCGCCATGCGGCGCTCCCCGGGGTTGACCTCGACGATCGTCGGCGTGACCGGCGACACGCTGCCGGCGCGGCGGGCCTGGTCGGCCGCCTACGGCGCCCGGCTCGCGGTGGCCGGGCTGAGGGGCTGACGCAGGGCCAGCGCCAGGACGGGCAGCGCGAAGCGGCGACCGATACCGGCGTCCCGCATTGAGCTCCTCCTTGAGCGACAAGATGGCTGGGTCGGCGCCCCACCAGACGCCGGATCAACTCTAGGTGGGGTCGGCCGCGGGCTGCAAAGGGACGGGCGCTCATTCCGGCCCCTTCAGCCGCTCCGCCAGGAACGCGATCGCCGTGTCCTCGTCCCAGCAGCGGGGGGCCCACGGGGGGCCGGCCACGAAGCCGGCGTGGGCGCCCCGCTCGGTGAAGAGGCAGGTCACCGCGCCGGACGCGGCGGCGCGCACCCGCGGGAACACATCTCCCGGCTGGAACGGATCGTCGGCGGCGCTGATCAGGAGCGTCGGCACCTCGATCCGGTGGAGGAAGTCGATGGAGGAGGACCGCGCGTAGTAGTCGGCCGCGTCGGCAAAGCCGTGGATCGGCGCTACCGAGGCGTCGTCGAACTCCCAGAAGGTCCGCGCCCGCCGGGCCGCCTCGACGTCGACGATCCCGGGCCAGCGGCGGTCGAAGTCGATCGCCTTCTCCTTCAACGTCTTCAGGAAGAAGCGCACGTATACCCGCCCCAGGCCTCGTTCGAGCGTGCGAGACCCCAGCGCCAGGTCGTACGGCACGGAGATCGCCGCCGCCGCCCGGACCGGCGGAGAGGCCTCCGCGCCGCGCTCGCCGAGCCACTTGAGGAGCACGTTGCCGCCCAGCGAGACCCCCGCGAGGACGATCGGCACGCCGGGCTCCTCCTCGTGGAGACGCTCGATCAGCCAGCCCAGATCGGACGTTTCGCCCGAGTGGTACATGCGGGCCGCCCGATTCGGGACCCACTCGCCGCGCGGACGGCCCGGCGGAGCGGCGCACGAGCGGAAGTTCACGGCGATCCCGCGCCAGCCGCGCGCCCGGGCCCGGTGGAGGAGCCCGTGCATGTAGAGGGACTGGGAGCACCCCTCCAGCCCGTGCAGCGCGACCAGAAGCGGGGCGCCCGCGGGACCGTCCACGTGGTCGAGCTCCAGGACGTCACCGTCGGGCGTCTCCCGGATCTCGCGCCGCATCTCCACCCGCGGGCCACGGCGGAAGGTCCGGCCCCAGATCGTCTGTAGGTGCCGGTGCGGGAGCCACCACGCCGGGCGGAACGGGGCGCGCCACCCGACCGCCCGCGGCCCAGCCGCGGCCGCGGCGGTCTCGTCCAGGTGCGGTCCTCCGGTCATCTCGATCCCCTCCTTCAGGCGAGGAACGCGATCACGTAGGCCAGCACGATCGCGCTCTGCGCGTACATCGTGGTCATCACGAGTCGATGGGACGGCGTCCACCCGCCCGGGAGCGCCGCGGCCGCCACCACCGCGGCCGCCGCAACCAGCCCGAACCCCACGGCCAGGACGTCCCGGCCCAGCGCCCACGTGGAGACCGCCACCAGCGCCGTTCCCGCCGCGGCCCAGACGAGCGTGCCCCGCGGCCCGATCGCCGCCGCCACCGTGCGGTCCGCGCGTCCGCGGTCCTCCTCGATCTGGTACGCCTGGGTCCACGGGTACCCGGCGGCCACCGCGCCGACGGCGGTCAGGAGCGCCCACGCGCCCACTCCACCCGGCGGCCAGCCGCCGCCCGCCGCGCTCCACCCCAGCCAGAACCCCAGCCCCCCCTGGCCCGCCACGATCGCCGCCGTCGAGGCCACCGGCGAGCGCTTCCAGCGGGTGCGGGGATGGGAGTAGGCGGTGAAGATCGCCCACAGCGCGAGGTACGCCGCCGCGAACGACCACCCCACCAGCGGCGCGAGCGCCGCCCCGACCGCCTGGAGCGCCGCGCTCGCCGCCTCGAGCCCCCGCGGCACCGCCGGCGGCCGGGCCAGCCCGCCGATCGGCCCCTCGTCCCGGTCGAAGGCGGAGTTGTAGGCGTTCGCGCCCGGATAGAGAGCCAGGTGGACCAGCAGAAACCCGAGGACCGTGCGCCCGCTCCATCCCCCCGGTGCCCACGCGGCCGCCCACACGAAGATCGGCGAGAGGACGAACACGAACGGAAAGCGCATGTGGAGGAGCGCCGACTTCGAGGATCGCGTCCAGGTCGAGTGGGAGCCCATTCGGGGGGGAAGTCTGGTCCCCGGCGTTCGCCGGGGTCAAGCGGGGCCTACTCCAGCTGGGCCAGCAGAAGCCGAGCCTTTTCCTGATACACGCGGTCCAGCCCCTCCCGCGGGGTGAGCTCCAGCGCCCGCCGGAGCTCCGCGCGGGCCCGCGCCTCCTGGCCGGTCTCGACCAGCGTGCGGGCCAGCTCGTAGCGCAGCGGAATCGCGCCCGGCTCGATCCGCACCGCCCGCTCGAGAAGCGCCTGGCTCCTCCCCACCGACGCGTCGGGCAGCCCGCCCAGCAGGGTCCGGGCGAGAGCGCGGAGGATGGGGTTCAGCGTGGCCACCTCGCGGTTCCAGACGCCGAGCACGGCGAATCCCCCGAAGTCGGCCGGATCGAGCGCGATCGCGCGCGCGGCCGTCTCGTGGACCTCGCGCGCCAGCTCGACCTTGCGCCGGCCCCCGCGGTGGAGCGCGAGCTTGCCGACCGCCGCCGCCAGCGTCGCCTGCGCACGAGCGTCGCCCGCGTCGGCCGCGACCGCCCGGCGCGCCAACCGGACCGCCTCCACGTGCCGCACCTCGTCTCCCGACTCCCCCGGCGTCTCCTCGGCCAGGTTCCCGAGCGCCCGCGACGTCCGCCACAGCAGCTCGGGGTGGTCGGGATGCTCGGTCAGGCCCTCCCGGTAGGCGGCGATCGCGGCCTCGGTCCGCATCCGGCCCATCAGCGCGTCGCCGCGCGCCACGAACGCGGCCGCGTCCTGGCCGGCGGCCGGGGCGGCGAGCGCGGCGAAGAGCGCGATCGTCGGAAAGGTCGATTTCATGGAGTGCTCGTACCCGACGCCCCACCGGGGGGTCCGGCGGACCGCGCCGCTACAGCGGCAGGGCGAACCCGCGCGTCGCCTCGAGCTTCCGCTGGACCCGGTCGGCCACCTCCGCCAACTCGGCCTCCTCCTCCACCAGGTTGACCGCGTCCGTGTCCACGACCAGGACCGGCGACGCCGTCCAGCGGCCGATCCAGTCTTCGTAGTGGCGGTTCAGCGCCTCCAGGTAGGCGCGCGGGATCGTCCGCTCGAAGTCCCGTCCGCGATCCCGGATGCGCGCCTCCAGTACCGGCACCGACGTGCGCAGGTAGATCAACAGGTCCGGCGGCTCCAGGAAGCCGGTCATCTTGGCGAACAGCTCGCGGTAGTTCTCGTAGTCCCGTTCGTCGATGTTCCCGGCCTCGTGCAGGTTCCGAGCGAAGATCTCGGCGTCCTCGTAGATCGTGCGGTCCTGGATCACCGACTCGGGGGCGGCCAGGATCTCCTGGTGGTGCTCGAAGCGCTTCGACAGGAAGTAGACCTGCAGATGGAACGCCCAGCGCTTCATGTCGGCGTAGAAGTCGGCCAGGTAGGGATTGCCCTCCACGTGCTCGTAGTAGGGACGCCAGGCGAAGCGACCGGCCAGGAGCCCCGTCAGCGTGGACTTGCCCGAGCCGATGTTCCCGGCCACGGCGCAGAAGGTCTTGAACGGGCTCACCCCGCCGCCTCACGGGCGAAGTCCAGCTCGCCCTGGCCCTCCTCGATCGTGGCCACCTTGTGCTCGACCATGGCCGCCACGGCGGCGTAGTCGGCGTCGCTCCGCACGAAGTCGAGCCGCGACACGTCGATCGTCAGGAGCCGCCCGTCGTCGTACCCCTCGAAGAAGACGTCGTAGGCCTCGTTCAGCCGCGTCAGGTAGTCGAGCGAGAGCTCCCGCTCGAACGGCCGGTTCCGGGTACGGATCCGGTCCAGCAAAACGGGCGTGGCGGCCTTGAGGTAGACGACGAGGTCGGGGGTCCGCGTCTCCGGCGCCAGCGACTCGTAGAGCCGACGCCAGATGGCGTAGTCCCGCCCCGACAGGGTGATCTCGGCGAAGACGTGGTTCTTGGCGAAGAGATAGTCGGCGAGGACCGGCCCGTCGACCTCGTCCAGCACCGCGGCGATCTCCCGCTGCTGCCGGAAGCGCGACAGGAGGAAGAACATCTCCGTGTCGAACGCGTAGCGCTCGATGTCCGAATAGAAGCCGCCCGTCAGGAACGGGTTCTCCTCGAACGCCTCGAGGAACCGCGCGCCGCCGCGGTCGGCGTGGAGCCGGTGGACCAGCGAGGTCTTCCCGACCCCGATTACCCCTTCGATGGCGACGTAGCGGATGCGGGACAGCGGCAGGATCGACATGGGAAGGGCCCTCGGAAGGGGCGGATCCGGGGGGGATGCGCCGCACTACGGGTTGGGGTTCGAGTTCGGGACGGCTCTACATATCGTAGGCCCGGCGACCACGGCCCGTCAACCACGCGGGAAGCTCCATTGTACCCGAAAATCGCCCGAATATCCAGCGGAACCCGCCGTTTGCGACCCCGCCGTCCGCCGGCTAGACTCCCGCCGCCCGTGACCCCTCCCCCGCAGACCCTCCGCTTCGGGCACAGCCCCGATCCCGACGACGCCTTCATGTTCTACGGCCTCGCCGAGGGGGCGGTCCGGATCCGCGACTACGGGGTCGAGCACGTCCTGCACGACATCCAGACACTCAACGAGATGGCCGCCGAGGGGTCGCTCGAGGCGACCGCCATCAGCGCCCACGCCTGGCCGAGCGTGGCGGAGAAGTACTGGATCATGCGCTGCGGGGCGTCGATGGGGATCGGCTACGGCCCGATCGTGGTGGCGCGGCCGGACGGGCCCGCCTCGCTGGAGGACCTCTCCGGCCGCCGCGTGGCGATCCCGGGACCGCTGACCACGGCCTACCTGGTCGCGCGGATCTTCCTGCCGGAGTTCGAGGCCGTGCCGATCGAGTTCGACCGGATTCCCGACGCGGTGACGGCCGGCGAGGTCGAGGCCGGGCTGGTGATCCACGAGGGGCAGATCACCTACGCCGACCAGGGCCTGGTGAAGCTGGGCGACCTGGGCGTGATCTGGCGGGACGACACCGGTCTCCCCCTGCCTCTGGGGCTGGACGTGGTCCGCAAGGACCTCGGCCGCGAGCTCGCCGGCGAGATCTCCCGCGGGCTCGCCGCGTCGATCGAGTACGCATTCGACCACGAGGACGACGCGGTCGCCTACGCGCTGGAGTTCGGCCGCGGCCTCGACACCGAGCGCGCGCGCACCTTCGTCAAGATGTACGTGAACGAATACACGCGGGACATGGGCGAGGAGGGCCGCACCGCGCTCGCCACGCTGTTCGAGCGCGGAGCCGCCGCCGGGCTGATCCATCCGGTCGGGGAGATCGAGCTCATCTGATTTCGCGCGGTGCGCTAGATTCCGCCGCCGAGCGAACGGATCGATTCCACCAGGAGGTCGTCTCATGTCTCGACGCCCACCCCGGCGAGCCGGTGTTCGTGGAGCGCGAGATCCGGCTGGAGTGCTGAAGGGGTCGGGTCAGAACATCAGGATGGTGGCGAACGCCACCGCGGAGAGGACCAGCCCCGCGGCCAGCATATAGAGCCACCCGAACACCGCCAGCTTGATCGCGGTGGCCCACCACCGTCCGCCGTATGCCCGGCGGAAGGCGAAGAAGAGGTAGGCCGCCGCGAGCCCCCACCCGATCCCGCCGAGCACCCGCGCGGCGAGGTCTTCCGGGCCCACTCCCAGAACGGCGTAGAAGACCACGACGGCCGCGGCCAGCAGAAGCAACAGCGCGTGGACGTGCATGGCGAACACCAGGTGCTCGACGTAGTAACGCCCCCGCCAGAACGCCATCGTCAGCAGCGCGAAAATCGGTAGCGCCAGGAAATGCACGTAGGAGAGCGCTTCCAGCGTGGCCGCGTTGTACGCTTCGGGGTTCCGCGAGACGCGCGCGAGTCGCTCGTCCAGCCATAGCGACACGGTCCCCACCGGTCCCGCCGGCTCGACCGTCTCCGCCCCGTCGCCCGACTCCTCCACGGTCGTCCCGATTCGCCCGACGCCGAAGCTGATCGACCGGCCGTCGGCGGAACCCGCGACCGCGAACCGGAACGGTCCCCCGCCCGTGACCGCCATCACACCGAAGAACACCAGCCCGGAGAACACGTAGAGACGCAGCGGCGGCACGTATCGCGAGCGGCGGCCGGCGAAGTGCT
>DATLFF010000275.1:0-4581 GCA_035524915.1 Gemmatimonadota bacterium
CGAAGAAACGGACCAGACCCCCGCCGAAGGAGTGCCCTACGAGGACGAACGGCGGCTCGGCGCCCACCTCGGCCAAGAGTCGCCGGAGCCGACCGGTGATGTGGTCGAAGGTGGGCGTCTGCCCGTCCCACTCCGACTCGCCCAGGCCCGCCCGGTCGTACGCCAGGACCGGGGCGACCGCGGCGACCTGGCCGATGAACGGACCCCAGGAGTTCACCGTCGAGCCGAACCCGGCCTCCAGCACGACCAGCGGCTGCCCCGGTAGCCGGCGGGGGTGGGGAGCGGCGGTGCGGATCCGAACCCTGTGCCCGTCCACATCCACCATCGAGGTCAGGGGCGTTTGAGACGCCCACAACTGCGCGGATGCCGGCGTCGCGAACAGGCAGCCGGACGCGGCGATCAGGCCCGCCGCAAGGAAGGTCGCGCTGGTGATCGGCCGTCTGGTCGCCGTCTGTTGACGTTGACGAACCGTGTGCCCGCTCACCGCTCATCCTCCACCCGAAGGAACACCTCCACGCGGTCCAGCTCGGGCGAAAGCCCCGTGATTCCCATTGCTTGGCCGTCCCGCTCCACGTTGAACACGAAGAGGAATCCAGACTCCACCTCCTGAAACGCGTGCCCAGCCAGGTAGCGCAGCGCGCGGGACTGCCCTCCCAGCTCGGCCTCGAGGCCGCCGTCGTCGCCGGGCCGAAAGACCACCGTCATGCGGGGGGCGTCGCCGGTCTGAAGCGCGTAGCGGCCGGCGTACCGGCGCGCCGCTTCGGGGTCCAGGTCATGGGCAGCCGCGCCGCCCCCGGCCTGGCTCTCCGGCCGCTCGAGGGATGACGCGTGCAGGTGGAAGAGCCGCCACGGATCGGTCGACTGCTTCCGGCCGAACACCAGTGTGCGCCGTCCCACCCTTTCCCGCCCGGGCAGGTGGAACGTGACGATCCCCGCGTCATCCAGCATCTCGATGCGCAGGTCTCGGGGAGTGATGCGCATGTACGGCGGACCCTCGCTGCTCGAGCGGATCTCCTCGAACAAGGATCCGAAAAAGGCCGCGATCTCCTCGCGATCGTTGTTCCTCCAAGGCTCGCGGAAGGGCTGGAAGACCGTCGCCGAGGGGGCGAACGAGGCATGAAAAGCGTCCCACTCCAGGTTGTTGAACGCCGTCAGGAACGACTCCGCGGCGGCCATCACTTCGGCGGTGTCCGGCTGTGCCCCCTGTGCGTGTGTGTGCTGCACGTCTTCGAGGAAGCTCCGCATGTGCGGCTCGATGAAGTCGTGAAACGCCGGCAAGCCCCCCTCCCAAGGGTCCGGCTCCACGATGGTTCGCATGCTGGCGCCGAACGCGCGCTGGATTCCTTCATCGATGGGGACGGAGAGGTCGGAGGCCTCGAGCGCCTCGCGGAGCGCAGCCCGTCGCGCCGGATCTGCCGCCAGCGCCCGGAAATACTCCAATGATTGCGCATGGCCGGGGCACTCGGGCTCCCATGCCGCGATCGCGTCGAGCCGATCGAGGCGCTGGAGATCCATGCTGCGCCGGTTCCAGACCGGATGGGTGAACCGGAGCGAGGGAACGTCGATGCGCACGGTCTCGTCGTCGAGGAAGTGCGGTCGCCATGACGTCCGCGCACCCACAAGGGCGATCCCCCGCTCCTGGAGGTCGCACGACCCCCTTGCGTAGTTTTCGTCAAACAGGCGCGCCTCCGGGTTCTGGCTTGACCGGATGACCACCGGGTTACCGAGGTAGACCAGTCCCGCAACGCGCTCGGGATGGTGCTCGGCGATCCAGGTGAGATCCTGGGTGGCGGGGGCCCGCCCGACGAGGACGGCCCGGCGGATGTCCAGAGCATCCATGAGGCCGAGGAGATCCTCCGAGTGTGTCGCCACGTCGTAGCCCCAACCGGGATCGGCCGACTCACCGTAGCCACGCTTCACCGTGGCAAGCACGCGGTGGTCATCCGTGAAACGGGTGTAGAACGCGGACCGCAGGTCCCGCTGGAAGAAGGGGTCCTCGTGCTCGAAATAGTTGTGGATGTCCTGTACGAAAATCAGGGGCAGCCCGGAGCCGCCGAAGTCCATGTACTGGAGGCGGATGCCGTTGGCTTCGGCGAACCGGCTCTCGTACGGCGGCACTCCGGCGTCCTGTGCGGCGGCCGGGGCACCGGTGACCGCAAGGGCGAGGGCGCAGCCGCTCCATACGAATGCAAGGCGAAAGCGCTTCAGGTTCATCATGGTCGTCTCTCCCTGACGAGCTCTGACTCCGGCGTCAATCCCCAGCACGTTCGCGATCTCGCTGTTGGCGACATCGTCGTCGGTCCACGGGTCGGGAAGCTGCGGCCCGGCATCGATCTGCGCCGCAGCGCGCGCGGCCTCGCGCCGCGCCACCTCCTCGAGAAAGGTCTGGATGCGTGCGTAGTACGGCTCGGGATCGGTGCGGTAATTGGCGGGCTGCTCCAGCCGGACGATCCGCAGGTTCGGTCCGAGCGACCTCTGGCGAGCACGGTCGGGCAACCGCGCCGGAGCGACCCCCCGAGTCCACGCCTCCGCACGCGGCGAGCGAGGAAACCAAGGCACTGCGACCAAGGCACTGCGGCCGGAGGCGGTTCGTCATGGCTCAGAGATTGACGGCAGGCTGCCGCGGATCCGCTCCCGTACCTCCTCGAGCAGCGAGATCATGTCCGCGGCGGTGGTTTCGGGATGGTCGTTGTACCGCCGCAACGGGTCGTTCATGCGGCGATCGCCCAGCCGCAGAGCGGCGGTGTAGACGACGTCCCAGAGAGCGGGCGGGACGTCCTGCACGCCCACCGGCGTCCGTCCGGTGACCTCCCGCTCCGCCTGCACCGCCGCGCAGCGGAGGGTGTAGCGATCGGCCTGCGGCGGACAGGGTCCCGGCGCATCGCCCGGGTTCCAGGCGCCGGGCGCGGAGAGCAGCTCGATTGCCCGGTCGATGGTGGCCAGATCCTGCTGGCCGTAGACCAGCCCCGGCCTGAGGCAGTCATCGCCACAGTCGACCGAGGCCACTGGCTCGCCCGCCACGATCGCGGCCACCCAGTCGCGAAGGCGATGGCCGTTCGATCGATAGAGGTAGAAGCGATCGTCGCGCAGAACCGTGTGCTGAAACCCACCCACCGTGAAGGACCGGAACTCCGGCACCTGCTCGCGGATGATCCGACGGTTGGCACGAATCTGTCCCAGAACGTCAGGGTCCTCGGCGTCGGCAAGCTCCAGGTAGAAGCGCTGCGTGGCGTCGTGCGCATGGTCGAACTGGTAGAGCCGGAGGTTGGGCGCCGTGTGCGCGGCGTGGGTGTAGAGCTGGTCGACTCCCGCGGCGCCCTCGAAGGCCTCCCACCCACTGTGGCGGCGCAGAACCTCGGGGACGCCCCACTGGCCCGGGTCAGCGCCTGAGCCCGCGTCGCTCCCGAAGCTACCGGTATCATCGCCCAGGCCGACCACGCGAGCCGCCGGATAGTGCTGCGCCAGCAGGTTTGCATAGAAAGGTGTTCCCACGGACCCCGCACTCGAGCCGGCCACGAAAATCTCCCGCGGCGCCTCGAAGTTCGCCCGAATCCAATCCATCACGGCCATGGTGTTCGTCTGGCCGCGGTGATTGATCGTGAAATGTCGTGTCTCGCCGGATTCCGTCTCTAGTGCGTAGGTCACGTCGCGGTCACCGAGGTACGCGTCGCCGGTACATACCGGCACCGCCACCATTGAATAGTCTGCGACGGGGTTGTCCGGATGGTCGAGATCGAAGATCCCACTTGACGTACCGGGATGACGGGCGGGGTCGATCGTCGCGGTGTAGGTGTAGGTCTCGCGGTCGGGATCGCACGTTTCGGCATCCCAGCACCCGCCACCGCCGTAGAGATAGACCACCAGCCGGGCGGGGTCCGCCGCGCGGGCGTAGAAGAGGAACTCGTCACCGTGGGCACAGGTGGTCTCGCCGGCGGGGTGCAGCGTGTTCCAGCCCTCCTCTAGCTCGGAAACACTGGGGAGGGCACCACCCGACGCTCGGTGATCCCCCTGAGCCTGGGCCTGGGCCGCTAATCCGATGAGAAGGAGCGCCGTGAGGACCCACCGGCTTGTGCCGCAGGGCCATTCGCGTCTTTCAATCAACCACCACCTCCATGGTTATGTTATCGAACCACGCGGACCCATCGCCCACGAGGAAGAGCTCGGTGATCGATCTACCTCACCCGAACTGGGATCTCCGCCACGTGCGGGCGGCGCGGCGCACGAGAGGTGTCGCGAATCCCACTGCGAGGATCGCCGCCGAGAGGCGGCTCATTGCCGCCCCCCCTCTCTCTCCGCACCTGGCCTGTACGCCCGCGCCGCGTTCGCCCGCACCTCCTCGAGCGTCGTCCACGCCGGCTTGTACTCTCCGCGCCCGTAGAGCTCGGCCTGGTCGGCGTAGTGGGGCGAGGCGGGATCGGTGCTCTGGCCGGAGCCGTTCACCGATCGGGCGCGCACCTCATCGCCGAACTCCACCACGCTGGCGTACGAGTTTCCGAGCGCGAAACCGTACCAGCGCTTCTGTCCCAGGACGGGAGACGGGATGAAGAGCTGGATCATGCCCGCCTCCGTGAACCCGCCGAG
>DATLFF010000276.1:0-4435 GCA_035524915.1 Gemmatimonadota bacterium
GGCGGCGATGGCCGCGTCGTAGTGGAGGATCGCGTCGTCGAAGCGGCCCATGTCGGCGGCCTGCCGGCCCTGGTCGAAGTGATCGCGGGCCTCCGCGGACTCGGTCGTGACGGGGAAGTCGGCGGCGCCTTCGGTCATGTCCGCCGAATCGCTCGGTTCCTGGCGTTCGCAGGCGACGAACGGGATCAACGCCGCGGCGACGAGAATCAGGGGGAAACGTCTCATTGTGCTCCTCCTCGGGGGTCGGATGGGATCGGACCGGAGAAGCTCTCACGGTGAACGGAGTTGCACAAGGTTGGTGCCGTGAAGAGCGGAGGAAGGGCGGTGGGGTCCCGCGCGCCCGCCGGGCCGGCAGGCCAGTGCTCGCCCGACCAGGTACCGCGGGGCCCCGTGACGCTCCCATCCGCTCCGGCGCGAGCCGACCGGCCTCCGTTGCCGCGGGTCCCCCGAGGGGGAACGGCCGGCCGCTGTGCGCACGGCGCCTTTGGCGGAGACGGAGCGTCCCGCCCTTCTTCCGCGCGGATGGGGCCCGTGCGGGGAGACCTACCATTGCAAGTGTGGTGCCACTCGCCGGGAAGCGATGCCACCGCTCGCCTTGTGCAATGCCTCCTTGTCACGGCGCCGCCGGTCGGGTACGAATGGAGGGAAGATGCCCGTCGAGAGATCCGCCGATTCCCGGGCGCGCGAGCGCCGCCGGATGGTCGAGACCCAGATCGCGGGGCGCGGCATTCGCGATCCCGCCGTGCTGGCGGCGATGGCCGCCGTGCCCCGGGAGTCCTTCCTGCCGGAGGAGATGGCCGAGTTCGCCTACCGCGATTCCCCGCTTCCGATCCTCGAGGATCAGACGATCTCCCAACCCTACATCGTCGCCTTGATGGCCGAAGCCGCCGGCGTGAAGCCGGGCGACCGGGTGCTCGAGATCGGGACCGGTTCGGGCTACGCCGCGGCGGTTCTGGCGGAGATCGCGGGCGAGGTGTACACGGTGGAGCGGCACGCCGCTCTCGCCGACTGGGCCCGCCGGCGGCTCGCCGTGGCCGGCTACTCTCACGTGCATGTCCGGCAGGGCGACGGGACCCGGGGATGGCCCGAGCACGCCCCCTATGACGCGATCGTGGTGGCAGCAGGCGGACCGGAGATCCCCCCGTCGCTGCGGGAGCAGCTGGCGCCCGGCGGCCGGCTGATCGTGCCGGTGGGCGCGACCCCCCGGATGCAGGAGCTGGTGCGGATCACGCGCGAGAACGGCGACTACCGGTGGGAGGACCTGGGCGCGGTCCGGTTCGTGCCGCTGGTCGGGGCCGAGGGCTGGAGGGACGACGCGTCCGGGCCCCTGCCCCACCGGTCCCCGCCCTCCGAGCCGTCGCGCCTCCCCGACCGCATTCGCCCGGCCGCCGAACCGTTCGAGGACCTCGAGGCCGCCGACCTCGACCCCCTGCTCGAACGGATCGGCGACGCGCGCGTCGTGTGTCTCGGCGAGGCGACCCACGGAACCTCCGAGTTCTACCGGATGCGGGGCCGCATCACCCGCGCCCTGGTCGAGCGGCGAGGGTTCACCGTGGTGGCGGCCGAAGCGGACTGGCCAGACGCGGCCCGCATCGACCATTACGTGCGGCACCGCGAGGCCTCGCCCGCGGAGTGGACCGCCTTCAGCCGCTTCCCCACCTGGATGTGGCGCAACCGGGAGTTCCGGGAGGTGGTCGACTGGATGCATGAGCACAACACCCGGATCGACGACCCCGGCCGCCAGGTCGGCTTCTACGGACTGGACCTCTACTCCCTGCACACCTCGATCCACCAGGTTCTGCGCTACCTCGACGACACGGACCCCGAGGCGGCGGAGGTGGCCCGCCAGCGCTACGGCTGCCTCTCTCCGTGGGAGTCGGATCCGGCGGTGTACGGCCGCGCGGTTCTCTCCGGGCGGTACGCGGCGTGCGAGCCGGAAGTCGTGGCGATGCTGCGCGACCTCCTCGACAAGCGGATCGAGTACATGCGCCGGGACGGGGTCCGCTTTCACGACGCGGTGCAGAACGCCCTCCTGGTGGCCGACGCGGAGCGCTACTACCGCCTCATGTACTACGGCGGGGAGGAGTCCTGGAACCTGCGCGACACGCACATGTTCGAGACGCTCGAGCTCCTGCTGCAGCACCGCGGACCCGAAGCCAGGGCCGTGGTGTGGGCCCACAACTCCCATCTCGGCGACGCTCGCGCCACGGAGATGGGGGCGCGGGGCCAGCTCAACCTGGGACGGTTGTGCCGCGAGGAGTGGGGTCCCGCCGCCTACCTCGTCGGCTTCGGGACCGACCACGGGACCGTGGCGGCCGCCACCCGCTGGGGCGGACCGATGGAGGTGAAGGAAGTGCGCCCGGCCCGACCGGAGAGCTACGAGTGGATCAGCCACGAGACGGGGCTTCCCGCGTTCCTGCTCCACCTCCGGACGCCGGCCCGGGAGGGGCTGCGGGAAGCGCTCATGGGTCCCCGCCTGGAGCGCGCGATCGGAGTCATCTACCGGCCCGAGACCGAGCTCTCGAGCCACTACTTCCAGGCGGTGCTCCCGCGCCAGTTCGACGAGTGGATCTGGTTCGACCGGTCGGAGGCGGTCACCCCCCTGGCCGCGGCCGAGCTCGCCGGGGTCCCCGACACCTACCCGTTCGGACTGTAGCGGGGCGGCCCAAGGCCTACCAGCGGCGCGACGCGCCCACCCCCACGTACCGGTCCCCGTTCGCGCGGCCGAACCCCGCACCGGCCCGGGCGTCGAGCTGGAAGTCGTCGTGGACGAGAAAGGTCAGTCCCGCGTCGGCGAAGGCCGGGCCGGCCCCGTCCTCGCCGTCGACGAAGCCGTACGCCTCGACGAACGCGCCGACCCGCGGAGCGATCTCGATCCCGAGCGCGGCGCTCAGCCACGACTCGATCCGCCGCTCGCCGTCCACCTCGGGGACCCCGATTCCCAGGTTCGACGACAAGGACAGCGGTGCCGGCAGCGTCCAGGCCGCCGCGAGAGCGGCTTCGGGCTGCCACGCGTCGACGCCGCCGTCTCCGGTCGCCACCGGAATCGACGTCATGGCGAGGAACGCGAGGTCGGCTCCGGCCGCCGGCGGGAGCTCGACCTTGAAGCCCACTCCGGCATCTCCGATGCCGTCCTCACCCGGCCCCGCGATCCACGAGGGCGCCTGCACGCGAACCTCCCAGCCCGGCCTCGCGCCGATCCGGAGCAGCGCCTCGCCCACCTCCAGGACGTTCTCGCCGCCCTCCTCGGAGCGGGTCGCGCCGACCTCGAGCTGGAACCGGCCCGTCGGAACCGCGGCGGCACTCTCGGTGAAGTCCGGCCGGTCGGTGACCAGGGGACCGTCGGGCGACTGACCGGCGGCCGGGAGCGGACCGAGCAGGAGCGCGGAAACGGCGAGGGGACAGGCGAGGCGGCGCATCGCGGCTCCCGGTCGAATGGGGTCGTCGGAGAAAGTTTAGGGTAGACTAAATATCCTCCGAACGCCGGCCGGAGTCAATCCGGCGGGACCTATTTGACCTTCTTCCCCGCTTTCCCCAGGTTCGCGCCGCCCTTCTCCATCTGCTTGCCAGTCTCCTCCAGCGTGCGGCCCCCCTTCTCGAGAGCCGACCCGGCGCGCTCCAGCGCCTCGCCGGCCTTGCGCCGGGCCCGGCCCACCTTCGACTGGACCTTGCCCGCCACCTCCTCCGCCTTGCCCCGGACCTGCTGCGCCTTGCCCTTGACCCGCTGGGCGGGCTTGCCGCGGGCCTTCCCCGCGACTTCCCGGGCCTTGCCGACCACCTGATCGGCCTTGCCCTTCACCTGCTTCGCCTTGCCTCGGATCTCCCGCTTGCTCGGCATGTCGAGAACCTCCTTCGAGATGATTCGCCCTGGATCGGGCCCCGATCCGAATGTAGTCGACCCCGCGCGCCGGGCACGGTATCCCGCCGAACAACGGCCGCCCGCTCTACTCCCCGATCCAATCGGCCACGAACACGTTCGTGTCGCCCTCGCGGGCGCCGTTCCGGTTGGACGCCCACACCAGCCGGGAACCGTCGGAGCTGAACATCGGGAAGGCGTCGAAATCGGGATGCCACGTGATCCGCCGTAGCCCGGTGCCGTCGAGCCCGACCACGTACAGATCGAAGTTCCGGCCGCTGGGGTCGTGCAGGTTGCTCGAGAAGACGATTCGATCTCCATCCGGGAAGACGCCGACGGCTCGGATGTCCGGCGGCCACAGGGACCGTCGCGAGACATCGCATGCGGATTCTCCATCGACTCGGCGACGGAGTCGCGACCCCGAAGAGGCGCCCGCCGCCCCGACCTGCCGGGACCGACCTACGACCGGCGCAGCCGGATCGCCCCGTTCACCGTCTCCAGCCGCAGCCCTCCTCCACCCGAGCCGATCGTCCCCTCGATCCGCCGGGGACCCCACCGCCGCTCGGACCGGATCGCCAG
>DATLFF010000277.1:0-2115 GCA_035524915.1 Gemmatimonadota bacterium
GCCACGGCGCGCCTGACGTGCCTCGACCCGGCTCGGCTCCGCGACGCGCCCGACTCCATCGGCCGGCCGATCCCCGGCGTCGAGATCGAGGTCGTGGACGAGGCGGGCCGTGCGGTGGGGCCGGGCGAGACGGGAACGCTCCGCGCCCGCGGCCCGGGGACCTGCCTCGGGTACTGGCGGGACCCCGCCGCCACGCGGGAGATCCTCGAGGGGGGATGGCTCCGGACGAACGACCGGGGTAGCGTGGACGCCGACGGGCTCCTCTACCACCGGGGTCGCGCCGACGAGATCGTGAAGCTCGCCGGCCGGCGCGTCGACCTGGGCCGGCTCTGCCGCGAGGTGGAGTCGTCCGTCGGGGCTCCCACCTCGGCCGCGGTCCTGTTCGAGACCGCCGAAGGAGCTCAGCGGCTGGGGCTGTTCGTCGGAGGCCCGGAATCGCTGCGGGAACGGGTCCTAGCATGGTGCCGCGACACGCTGGCCCGCGACGAACGACCGGCCGTCGTCGAGATGATCGATTCGCTTCCCAGGTCGTCGTCGGGGAAGGTCGACACGGCGGAGCTTGCCGACCGAGCCCGGCGGGCGTGGAGCGGAGAAGCCGGATCTCGATCCACCCCTCTCGAAGGAGGAGCGTGAACGACGTCGTTCAGGAGCTGGTCGACTTCCTCAACCGCGACCCGCGCGTCGAGGGACCGATCGAGGCCCATACCGAGCTGGTGGAGTCGCGCCGGATCGATTCGCTCGTGATCATCGACCTGATCGTCTTCGTGGAGGAGCGGTTCGGGGTCTCCCTGTCGCTCGAGGATCTGACGCCTCGGAACCTGCGGTCGATGGCCGCGCTGGCGGGGCTCATCTCAGCCGCTCGGGGTGCTCCACGTAGTCCTTGATCGTGGCGGTGAAGCGCCCGAGCTCGATGCCGTCGACGAGCCGGTGATCGCTCCGAACGTGAACCGGCGCCACCCAGCGCGCCTCGATCCCCGTATCGGTCGCGACCGGCTTCTGCTCCGGCGCTCCGATCGTCACGCTCGTCAGCGGGTATCCCAGCGGCAGCCGGCTGGGACGGAACGACCGCATGGGCGGCATCCCGTGCCCACCGAGATAGTTGACCAGCACGGGCGCGCCGGGCCCCAGGCCCAGCCCCCGCAGGTCGCGGCCACGCCGATCCATCCAGCCCATCGCCTTGCGGAAGAGAGCCCCGGAGATCCGGGGGCCCAGGATCCGCATCAGCGGATACCGGCGGCGGGTCAGGACGCGGTGACTCAGCCGTCCGTCCGCGGCCCGTTCCTCCAGCAGCTTCGTCCAGATCGCCCGGCCGATGTCCTCGACGCTCATCTCCTGCACGTCCTGCAGGTGCACGACTCCCGCCCGTCCGTCCCGCCGCTGGGTCGAGACGAGGAGGTGTTGCCCCCGGTACGGCCGGACCTGCCCCCGCAGGACCCGCCGGTTGAGTTCCGGGTGGGCGGCGACCGCGCGCTCGACGGCCTTGACGAGCACGTGGACCGGAGTCAGCAGGAAGGTGCCGTCCCGATTCAGACGCGCGATCTCGTTCCGCAGCGGCTCCAACTGGACCTCCGTCCCCCACACCATCGACGGATCGGAGCTCGTCTCGCAGGCCAGCAGGTACAGCCGGTTCCCGGGCGGAAGATCGGCGAGCGGGATCGGCGGCTGGAGGATGTCGGACATCGAATCAGGCCATCGCCACGAGGATCCGCCGCGGACCCGTGAACGGCCGGCGGCCGTGGGCGACCAGGTGGTTGTCGAGCACGAGGAGGTCTCCCGCCCGCCACGCGAACGCGACCGACTCGCGCCGGCGCGTCTCGCGCGTGGCATCCATGTGCTCGACCGGGATCGGCTCCCCGTCGCCGTAGCAGGCGTTCGTGGGGAGCCGCTCCGCGCCCAGCAGCCGGAGGAGCGACGCTCCGCGGGCGCCGAGCGCCGACCAGTGCCAGAGGTCGGCCTGGTTGAACCACACGGTCTCCCCCGAGGCCGGATGATCGATCGCCGCGGGCCGGACCTGCGAGGTCCAGAGCGATCCGTCCTCGTTCCACCGGTGCTCGACGGAGCCCTCCCGCAGATACCCTTCGACGACCTGGCGATCCCCGGTCTCGAAGTGGTCCT
>DATLFF010000278.1:0-2729 GCA_035524915.1 Gemmatimonadota bacterium
GGGCGAGGCGGGCTCGGGACTGGGGCGGCTCATCACCGGCGCGGTCGGGGACGGGGTCGGAAAGAGGCGGTCGGGAGCAATATACCGGCGGAAGATCGCAGTGGAACCCCTCAGCCGCGGCGGAGGACCCGCCGCGAGTACTTGAGTCCGAGCCGCACGAGGCGGATCCCGCCATAGAGGGGCGCGGCGCCCCGTCCGAGCCGCACCACCCCCCAGTCGGCGGGGCCGGGCGTGGTGGCGAGCCGGAACAGATACTGGGCCCGGTCCCGGAAGCGCTCGCGGCCCCGCAGCCGGAATCGGGTCTCCTCGGCGCGCGGCAGCGGTCCCACGGCGCCCGAGCTCCACCGGGAGCGAACCCGGGCGGCGAGATCGAGGACCGCGGGATCCGCCGTCCACGCCAGCGCCGCCACCGGGACCGGAGCGTCGAGATCCTCCGCCGCCAGGTGGAGGCCGAGCCCGAGCAGGCGCCGACCGCCGAGCCGCTCGGCCCGCTCCACCGCCGCCTCCCAGTCCAGACCGGCGCGGCCGCGGACGAGCTCGGCCACGCCCGCCACCCACTCCAGCCGCTCCCACGCGTGGCGGAAGCCGTGGGCGCAAAGGAACAGCAGCTGGTCCTCCGGCGCCAGCTGGGGGATCTCCCGTCCCTGCACGATCACGGTCTCGAGCCGCTCGAGCGGACCCGTCGCCTCGAGCGGGAACCGGAAGTGACGCGGGAAGAACCGCCAGTGGACCTCCACGCACAACTCCGCCGACGCGCGCTCGAGCGCGATGGCGTTACCCGCGCGGAGCAGGGAGCTCTCGGCGGCGGGGGGCACATCGAGCAGAGGGACGTAGCCCAAGTCGGCCAGCGCGCCACGCGCACGGAGCGCGTCGTTCCGGTCCACCAGGACGTCCAGGTCGGTGAACTCGCGCAGCGCGAGGTCGCCGTAGACCGTCACGGCCAGGACCGGCCCCTTGAGGGGGATCGCCGGAATGGACTCGGCCATGAGACGATCGAGGACGCGGAAGAGCTCCGCCAGGAATACGAGGTTCCGGCGGGCGATCTCCACCGCGGCGCCCCGTAGCGCCGCTCGCGCGGCGGGCGGGACCAGACCCTCTTCCAGCGATCCGGCGTGGCGCGCGACGAGGGGCAGGATCCCGTGCCACCACGCGAGCCGATGGAGGCCGTCCCAGTCGAGACCCGCCTCCGCCAACCGGCGTAGGCGCGTGCCCGATTCCTCGTCCAGGACCCGCCGCGCGCAGAGTCGGAGCGCTTCGATCTCGCGCGCCGGATCGGCGGCCACGGCGGCGGACGGGCTCACGGGGCGGTCAGCCCGGCCGTCGCCGCCGCCGCCCGCCGGGCGGCCTCCGCCACGCGTCCGGCCAGGTCCCGGACCTCGCGCCGGAGCCGATCTGGATCGCCCGAGCGCAGGGCTTCGGCGATCGACGGCAAGGCGATCGTGGCGTAGCCGTTCCGCGCGTCCGCGGCGAAGGTCAGGTTCCGGTACCACGGCCGTCCGACAAGGCCGGCCTCGCGGGTCAACGCGCGCTCGGCCCGGCGCAACTCGGCGTTGGCGCGGGCGCTCCGTCCGGCGTCGACCGGTCCGGCCACGTACGCCGCGCGGGCCGCTTCCAGCGCGCGGCCGGCGCGCTCCAGCTCCCCCAGCGAGGCGTCGAGGGCGGCCGCGGCGTCGGACACTGACATGCCCGCGCCCGCGGCGGCCTCCGCCAGCGTGGCCCAGTGGCCGGCCAACTCGCGGGCCAGGACCGCCGGGTCGTACGGATGGATCTCCGCGTTCGCCAGCCGCAGGGCGAGAATCGCCGTCAGCATGGAAGAGCGGGCGTGGTTCGCGAAGCCGGGGTCGCCGAAGCGCGCCATCCAGGGCCACGTGTCGTAGGCCGAGTGGTAGACCCCGCCGGGCGTGCCGAAGCCGTGCCCCACGCTGGGGATCCCCAGGTGGTTGTAGAAGCCGGCGAAGTCGGAACCCCCGCCCAAGTCGCCCACCGGCGGGGCGAGGTCGGCCGCGTCCGAGGCGGCGCGCCACACGTCGCGCAGGGTGCGCCCCTCGCCGGCGGGGACCGCGCCGGCGGCCTCGCGCAGCAAGGGCTTGAGCGAGGGCGCCGCGGCGGCGCCGAAGCGCGTCCCCCCGATCGCGTCCTGGTTCAGGTAGCCGACGGCGCGCTCGCCGAGTGCCTCGGCGTGCTCCTCCACCCACTCCACCGAGCCGATCAGCCCCCACTCCTCGGCGTCCCAGCCGGCGAAGACGATCGTCCGCCGCGGCGGCCGGCCGGCGGCGGCCTCGGCCGCCACGGCGCGCGCCGCGGCCAGGACCGACACCGTGCCGCTCACGTTGTCGTTGGCGCCCGCGCCCCAGGCGTCGATGTGCGCGCCGACCACGACCCACTCGTCCGGGATCTCCGCGCCCCGCACCCGGGCGATCACGTCGTGGACGGTCTTGATCCCCCCCGCCGGTCCGCTGCGGTCGTCGGCGACCTCGACCCGCACGCGCGCCGGCCCGGGTCCCACGTGGTAGCGAAGGGGCAGGCCCCCCTGCCATTCGTGGCGCGGCACCTCGGGCCCCCGCACGCGGGCCAGGATCTCGGTCGCCACCCGGTAGGAAACGGGGACGACCGGAATCTCCGGGAGCCCGAACCACGACCGTCCCGGCGCCACGCGCGGCGCTCCGGGACGGCTGGGGCCGCCCGGCGTGGTGGGGTCGCCCTGGCCGTCCATCACGCTCCCCCGCTGG
>DATLFF010000279.1:0-2711 GCA_035524915.1 Gemmatimonadota bacterium
GGTCCCCGACCGCCACGCCGTGGAAGCCGAACCAGCCGGCCCGCACCTCCAGCGCGTTCCGCCACGGGACTCCCGGCGTGTAGCCCGGACAGTCCACGCTGTAGGGGCTCTCGCAGGGCTCCATCGTCCGGATCGCGGCGACCCGGCCGTCGGCGTCCAGGTAGGCGATGTCGAGCGGGATCCGCGTGTGGTACATCCAGAACCCGTGGTCGGCCGCCTGGTCGTCGTCGTAGAGGAACAGCATGCCGGCGCCGTCGGCGAGCGAGTCCCGATACATCAGGCCGCGCCGCCGCTGCTCCTCGCTCCCGGCCAGCTCGACCGGGAGGGGGATCGTATCGGAGGCGGTCTCGACCCGCAGGGCCGCGGAGTCGAACTCGAGGGCCGGCGGGTCCGGCGGGTTCGGCTCCCCGGCGCGGTCGGCCGGGCAGGCCGACGCCGCGGCCGCGAGCGCGAGAACGATGGGGAGGAATCGCGGGGTCGCCATGGAGGCGGCAGAGGATCGCACACCGGGCGCAAAAGCGGTACCCCGCGGGGTGCCGCCCGGGGGCTGCGGTGCCCCCCGTGGACTGCGATTCTGGGGCCCGCATGAATCACTCAACTCATTGAAATAAAACAACTTATATATCCGGCACGGCGGTTGCTCTTACCTCCGGCGAGGGCGCGGCGATCCGCGCCGCCCCATCGCGACCGACGAGCTCCAAGGAGGAACCGTGAACCCCGCTGCCGCTCGATTCCGAACCGCCCCGCCGGCCGTGCTGCTCCTCGCGCTGGCCGTCTTCGCTGCCCCCGCCGCCGCGCAGGAGCCGCCGCCCGCGGCCACCGAGGCCCGCACCGACCTCGAGGCCTGCATCGCGGCCGCCGAGGCCACCGACTCCGACACCGCGATCGCCGCGGCCGACCGCGCCGAGGCCGGTTTCGTCGCCTGGGCCGAGGCCGCGCCGGAGGACCCCGCTCCGCGCATCGGCCGGGCCCGCGTGCTCGCCCAGTGCCGGATCCCGTTCGCCCCGTTCATGGAGCAGGGCGTCCTGGTCGGGCGCTCGAACGCGCTCCTCGAAGAGGCGCTCGAGCTCGACCCGACCCACTGGGAGGCGCGCTACGCGCTGGCGCTCAACCACTACTTCACGCCCGAGTTCCTGGGGCGCACCAAGGACTCGATCGAGCACTTCGAGATCCTGCTCGAGCAGCAGGGCGACCGCACCGACTTCCCGGAGATGGCCGCGCCGTACGCCTGGCTGGGCGACCTCTACCAGCGGGTGGGCCGGCCCGAGGACGCCCTCGAGGTGTGGCGGCGGGGCGCCGCGCTCTTCCCCGGCGACCCGCGGCTGACCGAGCGCCTGGCCGGCGCACCGGCGCCCGACGACACGACTTCACGCGAGGGGGCGGCGGAGGCCGCCCCCATCGCCGGCGGGGCGCCCACCGCGCCCGCGGCCGCCGCGCCGACCCCCATCGCCGGCGTCCCCGCCGACGAGCTGGCCGACGGCGACACGGTGAACGTCGAGGCGATCGTGGTGAACGTGGATGGCGGCTACGCGATGGACGACGCGCGGCCCGCCGCCACGCTCAAGCGGATCGACGTCTACATGGCCCCCGGCGGCACCGCCGACATCCTCCAGGTGTTCCAGATGCTCCCCGGCGCCACGCGCGCGTCGGAGGGGAGCGACCTCTACGTGCGGGGCGGCGATCCGGCGGAGTCGCCGGTCCTGATCGACGGGGCGCGGCTCACCTACGCGGGCGTGTTCGAGACCCTGCACGGCGGAGTGTTCGGCGTCCTCGATCCCTCGGTGCTCGAGAAGGCGTACTTCTCGAGCGGCGGGTTCTCGGCGCGCTACGGCGACGCGCTCTCCGGCGTGGTCGAGCTGGAGACCGACGGCCGGCCGGGCGTGGCGACGTGGAGGGCCGGCTGGAACTTCGCCGGCGCCGGCGCCACGCTCCGCCGGCCGCTGGCTCCTGGCTTGGGCGCCTGGGCGACCGTCCGCGCCACCGAGATCTCGCTCCTCCTGGCGCTGCACGGCGGCGCCGACGAGTACGAGGACGTCCCGCGCTCGATCGAGGGCGCGGCCGGGATCGAATGGGCGCCGCGGAAGGGGCTCGAGGTCAAGGCGATGGGGCTCGCGATGGCCGACCACGCGGCCCAGGTGGTCGAGGCGATCGGCTGGGAGGGCCCGTTCGAGAGCTCGGGCCGGACCGCGCTCGCGCTCGTCTCCGCCCGCGCGCTCTCCGACGACGCCACCCGCTCGCTCCGCGCCACCGCGTCCTGGACCGGCCGGCGGAGCGAGTTCGAGTTCGGCGTGCTCGACCGGGACCGCCGGGACGCGACGCTCGCGCTGCGCATCGAGGGCGAGCTCGCCCCCTCCGCGGCGCGCGCCGTCCGCGCGGGGCTCGAGGCCCGCCGGCTCTCCGCCCGCGAGACCGGAACGCTCCCCACCACCGAGCGGCTGGACCCCGGCGCGCCGTCGGAGGCCGCCGGCGGGATCGACGACGCCACCGCCCACGTCGGCGGGTGGATCGAGGGCGAGCTGCGCCCGGTCCCCGCGCTCGCGCTCGTGGCCGGCGCCCGCGCCGACCGCCTGCCGGGCGAGTCCGTCGTGACCTTCGACCCCCGCCTCGCGGTGGCCTACGCCACGGGCGACTGGACGCTCCGCGCCACCGCGTCCTGGACCGGCCGGCGGAGCGAGTTCGAGTTCGGCGTGCTCGACCGGGACCGCCGGGAC
>DATLFF010000280.1:0-2689 GCA_035524915.1 Gemmatimonadota bacterium
ACCTCCACTACCCGGACGGCGCCGCGCGGAGCAAGCTGACGAACGCGTATCTCGACACCACGCTCGACACCGTCAGCACGGCGCGGAACTGGCGCACGGTGCGGAAGCTCCAGGAGATGACCCGGGAGTGACTTCGAAGGAGGAGGGAGCCAATGAGCAGGAATCGGAAGACGCGCTATCCGGTGGCCGGGAGCCAGCTGGCGTTCGCCCGCGTCGCGACGGCCTTCGGGGTGTTCGCCGTCGGAGCGATGTCGGTCGGGGCGCTCGCGATCGGGGCCCTGACGGTGAAGCGGCTCGCCCTCGGGTCGGGCCGGATCCGGCGGCTCGCGATCGAGGAGCTGGAGGTTGGGTCCCTGCGGGTGAGAGAGCTCATGGTGGAGCGCGAGCGGAGCGTCTCCGGCGGCGCCTGAGTCGGCCACTTGCCGGGGGGGGAGAGCTGAAGGGCAGAGCCCTCGAGGCTAGCGGATCGGCAGCTCCACCGACATCTCCTCGCCCGGAGCGGGAAACTCGAAGGGCTCCGGGGGGCCGCCGGGTTGGTATTCGCCTGTCTCGCACGAGGCGAGCGCGAACCGCTCGATCGTGAACTCCGGGCCCGGGATCGCGGTGATCCGCACGGCCAACCCGCCCTCCTGCATCGCCGCGCAGGCATCGTACTGGATCATCGTCCCGCCCCACGTGCGAAGTCCCGAGTCGGCGAGCGAGACGAGCGTGACGCTGGTCGAGTTCTCGCCCCCCATCCCGAACGACCCTGTCACGGCGAGCTCGTCCCGGCCGTCGCCGTCGAGATCCGGGACGACGGCGAGACCCTGGGCAGGGGCCTCGAAGCCGACGTTCCGGACGAGCGCGCCGTCCTCGATCACGGCGATCCCCATCCTGGGGCAGCACCGCGGCCAGAGGCTCATCAGGTAGAGCACGGCCTCCTGCGAGGCGCCGGGCTCGGTGAATGCGCCCTCCGCGACGGCCATCACACGCGTCTCCTCCTCGTACCCCGAGTCCTGGGCCTGCCAGTGCGCGCGCGCCGCGGCGAAGGCCTGCGGCATCGCGGGGGACGACCAGGCGGAGAGGTCCGTCCCCTCGGCGGCCGCGCGGCCGTCGGCGATGACGACCGATTCCGGCCCGCCCGCCGCCGGCGCGGCGTCGTCGGGCGTCTGGGCGTTCGCGCAGCCGAAGAGGACGATCGAGACGAGAGTGACCACGATTCCGGTTCGCATGGCGAGCAAGATGATCGGCCAGATTCCGGGGAGCAAGGGGAAGGTCGGGTGATTGACGTGGCGCGGCGCACCCCCGATCATGCCGTCGATGAGCGAGCCGACACCTCCCACCGGACCGGCCCACGGAGTCCCCGGCGCGATCAAGCTGATCGGGTTCCTCAGCTTCACCCTGAGCGTCGGACTGGTGCTCCTCGTCCACCACTACCTGACGACCTGGAAGTGCCCGATCCCGCAGTGAGGGCAGCCGCTTGGAGCGGGTGACTTCCCCGCCCACCCGATCCATTGTGCAGGCCGGTACCCGGACCGGACATCGCTCTCCCGACCCTTCCCAGGAGAACTCCGCGTGAGAACGTCGAGCCGTCTCGCCGTCGCGTCCCTCGGCCAGCAGCCCTTTGCACCGCTCCTCCTCGCCCAGTACGGTAATTCCGGGGACGCGGAGGCGTGCGCCGCCTGCGGCACGTGCGGCGCGGGGATCGGGGTCATCCTCTTCCTGTTTCTCGCCATCCTCGCGCTCAACATCGCGCTCCTCGTCTGGGTCGCGCGGGACGCGAAGGCGCGGGGGCTCGACAGCTCGGTCCTGTGGATGATCCTCGTCATGGTCACGGGCCCGATCGGCTTCGTCATCTACATCTACTCCCGACCCAAGGGAGAGCTCGTCCCGTGCGCGAGCTGCGGGAACAAACGGCTCCAGGCGAGCGCGACGTGTCCACATTGCGGCAACGCCTGAAGCGACCGGAGACGTATCTGGTCCTGATCGTGGTCGTGATCGGGCTGGTGGTCGCGGACACGTTCCAGGCCCCGGCCCACCAGGTCACGTCGCACGCCTACGTGGCCGGCGTCCACGTCTACCGGGCTGTCGGGCATCGCGTGCTCGAGGGACGGATCCAGTGCCGCTACGAGCCGACCTGCTCGCAGTTCTCGATCGAGGCGGTGCGGACGCACGGCCTGCGGAAGGGCCTCGAGCTGACGGTCGCGCGGATCCATTCCTGCAAGGTCGAGGTTCCGCTCGGCACGGTGGACCCGGTCCCTCCGCCGCCTCGGGAGCGATGAAGCGAATCGGTCGGGGGCTCGCGGCGGTGCTCCTGATCCCGGCCGGCGTCGGCGCCCAGGAGGCCGGGGTGGTCGTCGCCGAGGTCTCGCTTCCGGCCCCCGGAGCCGCATATCACGGGGGGACGCACGTGTTCCCGGACGCGGAGGCGCGGCTGACCTGCTCGTCCCACGGCGGCTTCACCGCCTCGGTCCCGCCGCCGCGCGCCGCCGGCACGTCCGCGCTCGCGGAGTACCACGCGACCTTCACCGGCGAGCTCTCGCTCGGGCCGCCCGCGGACGCGACGAACTACGCCGTCGAGGGGCGGGTCCACATGGCGGAGCGACTGACGTTCGCGGAGCGGCGAGGAAGCGAGCGCGTCCTCGAGACCGAGCTGGTCGTCCTCGACCTCCAGGGCGCGGGGATGCCGGCGGGGATCCTGGTGCGGGAG
>DATLFF010000281.1:0-2064 GCA_035524915.1 Gemmatimonadota bacterium
CGGAGTCGGCTCGGCCGGAGCCCGCCCGTGACAGACCAGCGGCAGCGGGTGGAGCGGGCCGTGGAGCGCTCGGCAGAGCGCCTGAGGGAACGGGCGCCGTCGCTGGCCGCGCGCGTGATCCCGTGGACGAACGCCCGCTGGCCGAGCGGCCGCGCCGCCGACTACTTCCTCCAGCCGGATCGGTTTCCGTTCCTCCTCCTCCCCGAATGGGCTCGCCGCACGATCGGGGCGGAGCCCGATCGAGAGTTCGAGCAGGATCTCGTCCACTCGTCGGTGAACGGCTACTGGTTCGTCCGGCTCCTGGACGACGCGATGGACGAGCCGGACCTTGTGGACCCCGCGCTCCTGCCGGCGCTGGCGTTCTTCCACGCCGAGTTCCAGTCGCCGTACCACCGGTGGTTCGCCTCCGGGCATCCCTTCTGGGAGGAGTTCGACGCGGCCTGGGCCGGAGCCGCCGACGCGGTTTCGGCGGACGCCGGGAGGCGGGACGTGGACCGGGCGGAGTTCGAGGCCGTAGCCGCGCGCAAGATGGCGGCCGCCCGGATCCCGCTGGCGGCCGTCCTCCACCGCCAGGGGAGGCTCGACCTCTCCCCGGCCTGGGGCGACGTCTGCGACCGGTTGGCGCGATTCGAGCAGCTCTTCGACGACGTCATCGACTGGAGCCGCGACCTCCGCCGCGGCGGCTCGACCTGGTTCCTGACCGAGGCGCGCCGCCGGTCCGCGCCCGCCGAGTCGGTGACCGGCTGGGTCGCGCGAGAGGGGCTCGAGTGGGGGATGAGCACGCTGCGGGAGTGGATCGCGGACGCCCGGACCCGCGCGGAGGAGATCGGCAGCGCCGACCTGATCGCCCACCTCGAGCGGCGGGAGGCGGCGGCGATGGAGAGAAGCGACGTGCTCGCCCGCGGCCTGCTGGCTCTCCGGCAGATCGCCGACCACGTCCCCCGTTGACCGCGACCCGTTTCAGGGTAGTATTCCAGCGTTTCCCCGACCCGAAAGCCGACCTCGATCCGCAGGAGCGCTCATGCCGACCCAGCAGCTCACCTTCGACGAACTGGTCGAGAAGGTCCTTCACGACCTCGAGTTCCGGAAGCAGCTCATCAAGGACCCCCGCGCCACGCTCGAGGGGCTCGGCGTCGAGGTGACCGACGACATGGTGGACGCCCTGAACGGCGTCGACTACGCGGCGATGAGCCGGGTCGCGGAGACGTTCGGACGGAACGAGACCGTCCACCCCGACTCTCCCTTGTGCTAGCGGACCGGCGCTAGATCGTGCAGTCGGCGGCGCTGGTCGACTCGACCGGCATGCTCCCGGTGGCGGGAGTCCCCCGCGGGGCTCTCCCCTCGCTGTCGGAGCTCTTCCTCGGCGGAGCCCCGCACCCGGTCGCGCTCGGCCTGGCGACGGCGGGAGACGTGCTCTGGCTGGTCGCCTACATCCTGTTCATCCGGGCGGGATTCCGCGACCGGACCTACGGCGTGCCCCTGCTCGCGGTCTGCCTCAACTTTACCTGGGAGCTCTGGTTCGCGGTCCTCCACCCCCCGGCGGGCGTCGCCGCCCGGGTGACCCACGGGGGGTGGTTCCTGCTGGACGCCCTGATCGTGTGGCAGGTGATCCGCTACGGCCGGAACGAGCAGACGATCCCCGAGATCCGGCGCTGGTTCTACGCCGTGCTCGTCGGCACGATGCTCCTCTGCCTGGTGGGACAGGTGACCCTGCACTCCCAGGTGGTGAGCACGTCCCTGTTCCCCGATCCCGAGGGCTACGTCGTGGCATGGGTCATCAACCTGGTCATGTCGGCCCTGTTCGTCTTCATGTTCTTCCACCGCCGCGACCTGCGGGGGCTCTCCTACGGCGGGGCGTGGTCGATGCTGGTGGGGACCGGGCTTGTGGCGATCGGGAACCTGCTCGTATTCGCCCGCGAGCTGCACCGCGACTTCGAGTTCCAGGCCCGGCCGCTGGGAGCGGCCGAATGGTCGGTGAGCGGCATGGTCGGGACCGACACGGTGGAGCGCGGGTTCTTCATCTTCCTCTACGGGACGATCTTCCTCTTCAACGCCATCTACGTG
>DATLFF010000282.1:0-6876 GCA_035524915.1 Gemmatimonadota bacterium
TCCGCTGGGCGCCGGTGGTGAAGGAGAGGTACCGGTAGAGGTCGGTCGGATCGGTCCACTGCCGGCGCACGTTGCCGTGCAGCCAGATGAAGTCGGTGCGGGTGAGGAACCCGAGGTCGTTCAGCTCGAAGCCGGGGCTCCGCACGCTGGTGGACGCCTCCCACTGGAACTCGCCGGCGTCCTTGGCCACCCGGGAGTAGAAGCCGTAGCCCCGCATCGACTCCAGCGTCGGATCGAAGCCGTCGGTGAAGAAACCGTTGGAGCCCTGCTCCCGGTCCGGCCGCTGAAAGTACCGGGCGCTCGAGCGCTGGAGACGGAGGATCGCGTCCTCGTCCCCGGACACGTTGGAGAGCGCCGCGCTGGCCAGCCAGTGGTACGTGCGGTCCCCCCACCACCACTCGGCGTCCAGGCCGAGCGTCTCGGCATGGCCCGGCAGCCGGTCTTCGAGCGCCGGATCGTCGAAGCGCCGCGCCACCGACGTCAGGATGGCCCCCACCTGTAGGTCGCCATCCATCAGGTCCTGCTTGACCCGCGCCACGGCATAGCTCGTCAGGGGCTCCACCTCCTGGTGGAAGCGGGTTCCGGCCGCGTCGATCACGTCCGCCTCTTCGCGCCCCGTCACCGCGCCGAGGACGCCGATCGAGGTGCCGCTCCGGGTGCGACCGGTCAGCTTGGCCGCCCCCAGGATGGTCGAGGCGCCGGGCACGTCGGCGTACTCACCGGCGTCGAAGGCCAGGCCCGCCCCCTGGGGCGCGCGCCCGATCCGGCGCGTGAACAGGGGGTCCAGCGAGGAGATGTTCGAGCAGGTGAAGCACCACAGCCCGCCGAAGCTGAAGAGCCCCCGGCCCTCGATGAAGAACTCACGCTTCTCGGGGAAGAAGGTCTCGAAGGCCGACAGGTTAACGACCGCGGGATCGACCTCGGCCTGGCCGAAATCGGGGTTCAAGGTGGCCGTCAGCGTGAGGTCGGAGGTGACCAGGTACTTGAGGTCCGCGCCGACCCGCATGGTCCCCGATCTCTCCTCGGCGAAGGGGTCGTCCGCGTCGATCTCGGCCCGCGTTTCGGCCTGGGCGGTGACGTACGGCAGGACCTCCAGCCGGTCCGCCCCCGAAGCTGGCGCCACGATCCCGTTCAGGTGGCCGAACCGCGACGGGCCGCCCTGCTGGTCGCGCGTCCAGTAGGACCACATCTGCGTCTCGTTCAGGCGGTCCACCTGGCGCCAGATCTGGAGGCCCCAAGTCTGCTCCGTGCCGCGCGGAAACCGGAGCTGCGAGAACGGGATCTCCATCTCCGCCGTCCACCCTTCGGCGTCGACGGTGGTCTTCGCCCGCCAGATCGGGTCCCACGAGGAGTCCGGGTTCGATCCCCCGGGGCCGTAGGAGTCCCCGCGCACCCCCGCCGGATTGATCCAGAAGATGGTCCGGCCGAGATGGTCGAGGAACGTGTCGAAGATGATCTCGATGGAATCGCCCGAGGGACGGCCATCCCGCCGGGTCAGGCGCCCGACCACGCCGTCCGCGCCATGGTCGTCGTACATGCGGGCGCCGATGTAGAGGTGCTCGTCGTCGTAGGCGAAGCGCACCTCGGTCCGCTGGGTGGCGGGCTCTCCGCTGACCGGATCGAACTGGATGAACCGATCGGCGGCGGCGGCGTTCCGCCAGGTGGGCTCGTCGAGCCGCCCGTCGATCTCGATCTCCCCCTCCACGGGGACGGCCACCGCGGTCGGCGCCCGGCTGTCGTGCTCGGGCGTGCCGGCGGAGGGCGTGGCCAGGGCTTCCAGACGGCCGTCGGCCGCGGGATCGGGCTCGGTGCCAACGGTCTGCGCCCGCCCGTCCCCGGGCGAGACGAGGAACGCGGCCGTCAGGGCGAGGACGAACCGTCGCATGAACGCCTCCAAGAGTAGAAGTCGGCTGGCCTACACGATGTAGGACGCCGTGACTTTCCGGACCGTTGCAAGGAGGCGGACGTGCCGGCGGCCGGCGGCCTCACATCATCGACTTCAGCGCCGGGTTCCAGAACGTCGGGCTGCCCAGCACGCGCCGGCCCAGGTCTCCCAGGGCCACCAGGAGCAGCAAGTCGCTGACCACGCTGACGGAGGGACCGAGAATGATCCGGCCGACGGGGAAGAGCAGGGTGCCGAGCGCGAACAGGAGCACCATGGGTCGCGGCATCACGCGGGTCTTCCAGAGAGCCGTCGCCAGGACCAGCAGCCCGATGGGGAGGAGGATTCCGGGGACCTGGGTGGTCGCGATCAGCGGCTCGTGCACCGCCCGCATCGTCGCTTCGTCGATCTCGCGGGCCTCCATCGAGACGAAGGTGCGGAACATTCCCTGCATCGTGGCCCCCATCAGGAGACCGGCGATCGCCAGGGCGCCGCCGACGATCCCGAGTCGGTCCGCCCCGCGGGACAGCAGCCGCGCGATGGCCAGCACCGCGAAGATGAACAGGTAGAAGGACAGCCAGAGCCCGAACGACCACGGCCAAAACCCGGCCTCCTCGCCGAAAGCCACCAACATCACATCGGCCACGAGCATGACGAGCGGTGCGAAGATGAGACACGCGCCGGCGATCCTCCGCCTGCGCTCGGTCGCGTCCAACACCGTCTTCTCCAAGCGTCCTCCTCCCGGGTCAGTCTTTTTTCTCGAGCCAGTGCCGGTCCCCCTCGGCGAAGTCGTGAATGTCCACTCCGAGCCCCAGGGACAGGCGCGTCACGAACGCGAGGTACGCCGCCACGGCGGCGATGTCGTGGATCGAGCGGTCGTCGAAGCCGGCCTCCCGCAGGACCACCACGTCCGCTTCGCCGATGTCCATCGGTGAGCGTGTGAGCTTCTCCACGTAGGCGAGCATCGAGCGGTCGGCGGGCGCGAGCACGTCCGCCGCCGCGCGCCAGTCCTGGGCCAGCGCCCGGGCCCATTCCGCTCCGTCGGTCAGCTCACGGAGCGCCGCCCCGTGAGTCCATATTCAATAGCGGCACCCGTTGATCCGGCTCACCACGAGCGCGATCATCTCGCGCTGCACACGGGAGAGCGGCCCTTCGCCGCCCAGGATCTCGAGGTGGAGCGCCACGTGCGCCCGCCGGAACTCGCGTGGGGAGATGCGGAAGATGGCCGGCCGACCGGGATCGTCGGGATGCTCGATGTACGCCACGCGGCCGATCTCCTCGCTGGAGTGGAACCCCAATCTGGGAAAGACGACGGGCCCCCGCAACGGCGCCCGGCTACCGCCGGGGCCTCCACCCTCTTCGCCGCCGCTGCGGCGCCAGGGCGCCTCCTTCCGACGTCAGAACACGGGCCGGACGCTCCCGCCGCCGTCCACGATCAGGTTCGCTCCGGTGATCCACCGCGCCGCGTCCGAGGCCAGGAAGAGGCAGGCGTCGGCCACGTCCTCGGGGCCGCCCAGGCCCATTGGAGCCACCGTCCGCCAGCGCTCTACGCCGTGCGGCCACTCCGCCTCCAGTCCCCCCGCGTCGACGAGCCCCGGCGACACCGCGTTCACCCGGATCCCGCGCGGGCCGAGCTCCTGCGCGGCGGCGCGGGTGTGGGCCAGCACGGCCGCCTTGGCGGACACGTAGTGGATGTGGTCGGGCATCGGCTGGAGCGCCTCGATCGACGCCACGTTCACGATCGCGCCCCTCGTCATTCGGCGCGCCGCCGCCCGGGTGCCGAGGTGCACGGTGGTCAGGTTGTCGCGCAGCACCGTGTCCCACTCCGCGTGGGACATCTCCGCGAGCGGGGAGAGGTGGAGATAGGCGCCGGCGTTGTTCACCAGCACGTCGAGCCGGCCGAGGGCGGCGACCGCGTCGTCGAAGAACCGCTCCACGTCGTCCGGCACGCCGAGGTCGGCGCGCAGGGCGAGCGCGCTTCCGCCGGCCTCCTCGATGGCCGCAACCGCCTGCCGTGCTGCTTCCTCGCTCGAGCGCCAGTGAACGGCCACCGCCGCGCCCGCTTCCGCCAGCCGGCGGGCGATGGCCCCGCCGATGGCGCCGCCGGCGCCGGTCACGATCGCGGCCCGGCCGGAGAGGTCGAGAAGACGCCCGACCGGGGGCGGGGTCACGCGAGGACCCGGGTGAGCGCGCGGATCCGCCCGGCGTGGTCGGGCCAGGCGGCCGCGAGCGCGGCCCGCTCGCCGGGCTCGTAGTCAGCGAACTCGAACCCCGGCGCCATGGTGGTGCCGAGCAGCGCCCACGACCCGCCGGGGAGGACGCGCGAGCCCTGCCAGACTCCTCGCTCGACCCCATGCTGCACCCGCTGCCCGGCGGCGACGTCGGAGCCCAGCACCACGATCTCGCCGCGACCTTCCGGGTGGAGCTCCAGGAGCTCGACCGGGTCGCCCAGGTAGAAATGGTACACCTCGTCGGTCGGGAGCCGGTGCATGGCGGAGAAGGAGTCGGGCTCGCCGGTCAGGAGGTAGAGGATCGCGGTGCCGAATGCGCGGGGGCTCGCGTAGCGCGCGGGCAGGGCTTCCGCCGGGATCGTCTCGTCCGCCCGCCAGGTCTCGCGGTAGTGGCCCCCCTCCCCGTGCAGGGGGACCAGGCCGAGCCGCGCGATCAGCTCGGCGGCCCTCACGCGGGCTGAAAGCGCACGGCCGACCCCGGGTCGTCGACCGTAGCCCGGTCGCCCGGCTTCAGAAACGATTTCGCCGCGACGGATGTCACGCCGCCAAGTTGCCCCGCCGCCGGGCGGACGGCAAACGCGTGGCCGATCGCGCGGCCGGGAACGATCATGGGCGCGTGATCCCGCGCGGGCGGCGATCGACCGCGCCCTCGAACCCACGACCCCTCTGGAGGACCCATGATCCGCGGCGTTCACACCATGTTCTACACGTCCGAGCCCGAGGCCCTGCGCGCCTTCCTCCGCGACCAGCTGGGGCTCGCCGCCACGGACGTCGGCGACGGGTGGCTGATCTTCGACCTGCCGGAGGCGGAGATGGGGTGCCATCCCACGCAGACGGATGCGGGCGAGGTGCCCTCCGGCACCGCGCACGTCTCCTTCTATTGCGACGACCTCCGGGCCACCATGGCCGAGCTGCGGGACCGGGGCGTGGAGTTCGCGGGGGAACTCCAGGATCACGGATACGGCCTCGTCACCGAGCTTCGGGCCCCCGGCGGCTTCACCATTCAGCTCTACCAGCCTCAGTACACGCTGCCGTCCAGATCGGCGTGACGCTTCCGTAGGAAGCCGGGCCTTCTTGACATGCTCCCGCTCTTCTCCTATATGTAACCATATGGTTACGCATAACCGCCGGCTCGATCGCACCTTCGCGGCACTCGCCGATCCCACCCGCCGCGCCATCCTCGCCCGCCTCGCTCGTGGCGAGGCGACCGTGGGGCAGCTCGCGCGGCCGTTCGCCGTCTCCCGCCCGGCGGTGTCCAAGCACCTGCGGGTGCTCGAGCGGGCCGGTCTGGTGCGGCGCGAGCGGGAGGGCCGGTATCGCCGCTGCGCGCTCGACGCCGCGCCCATGCGCGAGGCCGCGGAATGGGTCGAGAAGTACCGAAAGTTCTGGGAAGGCCGGTTGGACTCGCTCTCGCGCTACCTGGAAGGCGAGAGCCTCACCCATGAGGAGGAATGACGATGAGCCCCGAAGCCACCGCTCACTCGCTGCGTCTCACCCGCGTCGTCCGGGCGCACCCGGAGCGGGTGTTCCGCGCGTTGACCGAGCCCGACGAATTGAAGCACTGGTTCTGCCCGGAAGGCGGGACGGTGAAGGAGGTCGAGGTGGACCTGACGGTCGGCGGTCGGTTTCGGGTCGTGATGGCGATGCCGGACGGAGATCACGAGGCGGCCGGCGTCTACCGCCAGATCGAGCCGCCCCGGCGGGTGGTCTGCACGTGGACCTGGATCCGCGACGACGAGGAGCAGGGAGAGGAGACGCTCCTCACCTTCGAGCTCGAGCCGCGTGAGGACGCCACCGAGGTGATCCTGACCCACGAGCGGCTCCCGAGCGCCGAGTCCCGCGACAGCCACGAGGGCGGCTGGTCGAGCGCGCTCAACCGGCTGGAGGCGCTGTTCTCCTGACCCCGGGCCACCCCCGAAAGACGAAAGCCCCCGCCGGCGGACCGGCGGGGGCTTCGTTCATCGGCCGCCGAGCGGCCGAGTGGTCGGAGCTACCAGGTCTGGTTCGCTCCGGAGGTCTTCTTGACGTTCGCCGCCTGCGGGCCCTTGGGGCCCTGCTCGACGTCGAATTCGACCTCGTCGTTCTCGGCGAGGGACTTGAAGCCCTCACCCGCGATCGCGGAGAAGTGCACGAAGACGTCCGGGCCGCTCTCCTGCTGGATGAACCCGAAACCCTTGGCGTCGTTGAACCACTTCACGGTGCCTTTGGCCATTTTTCTTTTTCTTCCTTTTCTCGCTTTGCGTGTGCACCCCGGCGTCTCTCGCCGGGGGTCTCTCAGGCCAGAGCTTCGCGCATGAAAAAGCGCCGGCTCTCCTGGTGATGTCCCTCGAGAGTTCGGCGCGTGTTTTTTCGAGCGGTCGGTCCCCTGGACGTTTGTCGTGCTGCCTGAAAGCGCGGGGATTATAAGGGGTCGCCCGAGACTTGGCCAGCGACCCGGCCGTCCTTCCGGTCCGGAGCCGGATTCACCAGGTTCGGGCCATGGCCGAGCGCCCCCCCACCCGGCTCCGCGACGCCCTGCCCGTCTGGATCCGGGTGGCCGCCTGGAGCTTCGGCGGGCCCGCCGGACAGATCAGTGTCATGCAGCGGATCCTGGTCGACGAGCGCGGCTGGATCTCCCAGCGGCGGTTCCTGCACGCGCTCAACTACTGCATGCTGCTGCCGGGGCCGGAGGCCCAGCAACTGGCGACCTACACGGGGTGGCTGCTCCACGGCTGGCGCGGCGGCCTGGTGGCCGGAGGCCTCTTCATCCTGCCCGGCTTCCTC
>DATLFF010000283.1:0-2302 GCA_035524915.1 Gemmatimonadota bacterium
GTTGGAGAGGCGCGCGAAGGGGCGAAAAAACATGCCGGGCGGACCGAAGTCCGCCCGGGTCTCCCTCGCCGTGGCACCGGCTCGGCGCCAGCCACATCCGATTCGCGGCGCCAGGCTCGGGATTTCATGGAACGCGTCCGACTACAGAGCAGAAACTGCGGAGTGGGGGCGGCCGTTTAGTCGCGCTCCGCGGACTCGAACGCGGAGGTGGACCCCTTGGATACGCTGTTCGCCGCCCACTCGGGCCTGCGATACCTCGTGCTGCTCGCGGGCCTGGTCGCGCTGGCCTGGTTCGTCTGGGGGAAGCTCTCCGGCCGGCCGTTCGTCCGGCCGGCGCCCGCGCTGCTGGCCGTCTTCACCGGGCTCGTCGACCTGCAGATGCTGCTGGGAATCGGGCTCCTGGCCGGGGGGCGCAGGCCGCCGATCGTCTGGGGCCACGTCGCGCTCATGGTCTCCGCGGTCGTGGCCCTCCACCTCGTCGGTGGGATCCACAAGCGACGGCCGCAGCCGACGGGCTACGGCCTGCCGCTGATCGGCGTCGCGCTCGCGCTCACCCTCATTCTGGTCGGGATCCTGTCGCTCGGCCGGCCGATCCACTAGCCGGCGGCGGGCCCCTCAGGGAAGGGACGGTTCGGGGTCCTGCTCGATCGCGATCGCGGTGAACTCGATGGTCAGGGAGTCGTGGACCACCGCCCGGGCGACGTGCTCGCCGGGCTCGTCCCCGAGCGTGAAGTTCCCCGCGGCGAGCCCCTCGAGGTCGGTCTGGTGACGTTTGCCGCTGACCTTCCCACCGCCGGCGACGACCTCCCACTCGACCGGCAGACCCACCACCGGCCCCCCCGTGGCGTCGGTCACGCGGAAGACGAGGAACTGCCCGAGAAGACGTCCCGGTCGCCCGATCTGGCCGTCTCCGCGGACGACGGCCAGCACGACGCTCCGGGGAGCGGTCGGGTCAGGCTCGGTGACGCCCCCCTCGCAGGCGGCGAGGAACGCGGCCGCGATCAGCGGTAGCGCGCGGCTCATGACCGGAATCGCACGTAGAGGAGTCGGTCGAGCACGACCCCGTCCTTGATCACGCTGCGCTCGAGCCGGGCCTCCAGCCGAAAGCCCGCTTTCTCGAGCACCCGCCCGGAAGCGGGGTTCGTCTCGAACACGCCGGCCTCGATCCGGACCAGGTCGTACCGCTCGAGCGCCCACGGGACGGCCGCGCACAGGGCGCGGGTCATGGTCCCTCGGCCCCAGTGCTCGCGTCCCAGCCAGTAGCCGACCTCCGAGGTGATCCGGAAGATGGGATCCGTCCAGAACTTGAACCCCAGTCCGCCGGCCAGACCGTGATCCAGCTCGACCGCGAGCGACATCTGGTGGTTCGACCGGCATCCCTCGCTCAGCCACCACGCGGCGTCCTTCGGCGTGTACGGATGGGGGAAGCGGTCGCCGAGGTTGCGCCAGACCGCGCGGTCGTTCGCGAGCCGGACAAGCTCGACGGCGTCGCCCTCGCGCCAGGGGCGCAGCGCGCCGCCCTCGAAGGGGATCGTCAGGTCGGGGTCGATCGAAAGCTGCGGCAAGGGAGCTCGCGGATTCGGGCGCGGTCAACGCGGTACTGGAATCAGTATCACCCGGGGGCCGGGCACGGACAACCAGGCCGCGCGCCCCTTCGGGACCGGGCGCCGGCGATCTCGGCGTGGCGAAAGCAGCCGACGACGTGGTCGTTCACCATCCCCACCGCCTGCATGAATGCGTAGCACGTCGTCGGTCCCACGAAACGGAAGCCCGCGCGCTTGAGCGCCTTCGAAAACGCCCGCGACTCCGCGGTCTCGGGTGGCACGTCCGAGGAGCTCCGCCAGCGGTTCGTCCGCGTCGCGCCTCCCGCCAGGCCCCAGAGCCACTCCGCGAACGAGCCGTGCGCTTCGCGCACCGCCAGGACCGCCCGCGCGTTCGTGATGGCGGACTCGATCTTGAGCCGGTTCCGCACGATGCCCGGGTCGTCCATCAGCCGCCGCACGTCCCGCGCGCCGAAGCGCGCCACCTTCACCGGATCGAACCGCGCGAACGCCCGCCGGTAGCCCGCGCGCTTCCTCAGGATCGTCTCCCACGAGAGGCCCGCCTGGGCACCCTCGAGGACGAGGAACTCGAACAGGGTCTCGTCGTCGCGGGCGGGCACACCCCACTCCTCGTCGTGATAGGGGATCGAGAGGTCGGTCGTCGCCCACGGGCACCGCCTCGGCTCAGCCATCGGCGCCGCCCTCCAGGATCGGATAGCCGCCCCGGGCCGTCTCCTCGCGATAGAGATCCGACAGCCGCA
>DATLFF010000284.1:0-2045 GCA_035524915.1 Gemmatimonadota bacterium
TCTACTTCGGCTGGCTCCAGGCGGCGGCGGACAACCTCCTCGTGCCCATCCTGGTCCATGCGCTCTACGATGCGCTGGCGCTGTGGAGATTGCGGCGGGAGTTGAGGGGGGTCGAGCCTTCCTGAGCTCGTAGCTGTCGTCGTCTTTCGTTCTCCATTCTCAGTTTTCTGTTCACAGTTCACCAGTTGGAGAGGATCGAGCCAGCGGACTGGGAACTGGTAAACGGGGAAACGGGAACTAAAAACTGGGAATGGGGAGAGGGGAGAGGGGAGAGGGGAACCCGGAATGGGCAGCGAGCTGACTGCTGATCACCCCGGCGGCCAGCCCATCCCCCTCCCGCCCAGGACGTGGACGTGGAGGTGGAACACGCTCTGGCCCGCGCCGCTCCCGTTGTTGATCACGATCCGGTAGTCCGTGAGGTTCTCCTTCGCCGCCACCTCGCGGGCGACGAAGAGGAGGTGGCCGGCCAGGTCACGGTCGTCCGCCGTCATGTCGGCGAGCTTCGCGATCGCCTTCTTCGGGATCACGAGGATGTGGACGGGGGCCTGCGGCTGGATGTCCCGGAAGGCGAGCGCCCTTTCATCCTCGTAAACAATGGCGGCCGGTACCTTCCGGTCGATGATCTTCTGAAAGATGGTCGTCATGAGCGGCCTCCAGGGCCCTTTGGGCCTATTCCAGCAGGCCCGTACGGGGAGGCATCATGGTAAGCCTCCCATCAAGGAGCATCAACCGGGCGTCGTGGAGGCTCGAGGACATTTGCCCCGCCGCGCCGGGATCGCCCGGAAGCCAGCGCTCCTCGATCCAGAACGCGTGGAAGCCCTCCGCCGCTGCCGCCAGGTGAGGCGAGCGCGCCGTCAAGTCATCGCCGCCCGCGAGCTCGAGGCGTCCCGGAACGGGGCCGTCGATGACACGCGCCCAGACGCGGCCCAGGTCATCCTCGAACACCACGGCCAGCCCGTCGCGGGAGTGGCGCGCGAGCACGGGCCTTCCGGGGTGAGCGCTCCCGAGGCAGCACGCTCCCGGATCCGGCGCGCTCGCAGGGACGGGCGCGGAGGCCAACAGGTCCGGAGCCATCGCGATCGGAGCCATGTCGATCTGCCCCTCGATTGGCTCGGCCGGAGCGAAGGAGCGCCCCCCGTCGGCGGACGACGCGAGCCACAGGGTTGCCCGGCCGCCCGACGCATCCATCCACGCCACCCGGACCCGGTCGCCGGGCCCGGCGACGATCGAGGGAGCGTCCGTGGGGCACGCGGGGTAGCGCCAGCCCCGGAGCGAGAGCGGGACGGCAGGCTCGAAGCGCGCGGCGCCCGGCCGGCGCGACGCGACGCGCAGGACCAGGCTCTCCCCGTCCCGGTCGCGATAGACGACGTGCAGCGAGCCGTCCGCGCCGGCGGCGATCCCCGGCCGGCAGCAGGTGCACACGCCGCCGGGAGTGGAGGTGACGGCCTCGTTGGGCTCGAAGACGCGGCAGTCCGCAGAGGTCGTGAAGTAGACCTGCTTCTCGTTCGGCGAGCCGGGATCCGCCTCGCGCTCGTCGAGCCACACGATCGCCACCCCGCCTCCGGGAAGAGCCGTCATGTCCTGGTACTCCTGGCCCGCGGCCCCGGAGTCGTCGTTGACGCGGACCGGCGGGGAGAAGGAGCGGCCGGCGTCGGTCGAGAGAGACACCACGATGTCGCCGGCCGGGTCGCGCGCCCTGTCGACCCAGGACACGGCGACCTCCCCCCCCGCGAGCGTCTGGATGCGCGGGCCCACCTGCCGGCCCGCGACGGCCGACCCGCGCCGGGGGTTCACGCGCACGGAAGCCCGCGGCCCACCGGGCGCCCCGACAAGTATGTCGGCGGCGCCGTCAGGGCGCACCGAGCCCCACGCGACGAGGAGAGACCCTCCCCCGGACGCCGCCGCGGCGTGAGGCTCATCGTCTCGGGGAACTGGACCCCCGCCGGGGACGATGGCGGCCGCCGTGCAGCCGAGAGCGAGAAGAAGCGCCGAGGAGAGAAGGCCGGCGGCGCCTCGCGCGAAGTGAGTCGTCATGGGAGTTTTTC
>DATLFF010000285.1:0-7721 GCA_035524915.1 Gemmatimonadota bacterium
CTCCGGCCGAGATCCACCTGTTCGATCTCGGCCAGCGAGCCGTCCTCCTGGATGCGGTAGGCCCTTCCGGCGCGACCGGACCGGCCGGCCAGCTCCAGGTCGGCGCGGAAGACGACGATGGTGCCCGGGGCCCACAGCCATGGGATCATGCCGCCGTCCTCCCCCTGCACCATCTCCACGTCGCCGCGGACGGCGATCCCCTCCCCGCCCACGATCAGGACCGTGTCCGCCTTCTCGCCGCCGCAGGCCACGATCGCCAGGAGCGTCGCCACCGCCGTCGCCGCGGTCCGCGATCTCACGCTCACCTCACCCTCCTTCCGGCGCCTCGACGCGCACCTTCCCGTCCGCCACCTCCACCCGCCACGTCCCCAGCGGCTCGTCCGCGGGGCCGGCTTCGACCGCGCCGGTCGCCACGTCGAAACGCGAGCCGTGCCAGGGGCACTGGATCTTCCCCTCCACCAGCATGCCGTCGCACAGCGGCCCGCCCTCGTGGGTGCAGAGCCCGTCCACCGCGTGCCAGCCGCCCGCTGTCCGCGCCAGGAGGAGCCAGGCGCCGTTGACAACCACGTGCTTCACCTGACCCGGCTCGAGCTCGTCCGCGCGGGCCACCTCCACCATGGCGCCGGGCTCGGCGCGGAAGCGGCCGTCGTAGATCGTCGGGTTCCCGCCGACCTGCAGCCGCTCGATCCCCATCTGGTACTCGTAGACCAGCTCGCCCCCCAGCCAGCCGCTGTACGTCAGCGCGGCCACGCCGACGGCCGACATGCCGAACGCCCAGATCCAGCCGGGCTGCCCGGGGGCCAGCTCAGCGCCGCGCCAGAAGAGGTTCAGCGTGTAGAGGGCCACGATCCCGACGTTGACCGAGCCGTGCCGGAAGGCGGTGGAGCGGGCGGCGCTTCCGGGCGGAACACTCCGGAAATAGTCGACCAGGCCGGGCACCGCCGCGGCCAGGGCAGTGACGATCCCGCCCGCGATGGCCCACCACGAGACGCGGGCCCAGAACGGGTCGCCGGTCGCCATCGCGGCCAGGTCGGCGGCGAAGGCGCCGATCCAGAGCCCGATCGGCAGGTCGACCAGGATGACGTGCAGGGGGTGGCCCCGGAAGCTCAGGCTCCTCATTCCTCCTCCTTCCCCGCGCGCGGCGCGGCGCTTCCCACGGTCCCGGGGCCAAGGTAGCGCGGCGGCCGCGGACTGTCGCGGGGCCGGGCGCTTCCCCTACCTTCCCGCGGTGCCCTTCCTCCCCTCCTCCGAGCGCGTCCGAGTCGGCCTGGCGGCCGGCGGGGTCGCCGCGCTCCTGGTCCCCCTCCTCTTCCGCCTGGGAGCCGACCGGCCCGACGCCGACTCGACCCTGGTCGCCGCACTCGCCGCCGGCCCGCCGGTGGTGCGCGCGGCGGTGTTCGACGCGCCGCTCGCCGGCCACGCCGCCGGGCGCTGAGTGGGGGGCCGAAAGGCAAAGCGGCCCCGGTCGGCGGCACGGCGGAAGGCCCGGGCGCGGGAGATCTCGGGCGTCCTCGCCCGCGAGTACCCCGACACCTCGATCTCCCTCGACTGGGAAGGGCCGCTCCAAATCCTGGTCGCCACGATCCTCTCCGCCCAGTGCACGGACGCGCGCGTGAACGCCGTGACGCCCGGGCTCTTCGAGCGGTGGCCCACGGCCCGCGCCCTGGCCGCGGCGGACCCGGCCGAGCTCGAGGCGGTGGTCCGCCCCACCGGCTTCTTCCGCAACAAGTCGAAGCACATCCGGATGGCCGCGCGGAAGATCGTCGAGGAGCACGGCGGCGAGGTCCCCGGCTCGATGGACGAGCTGACCGGGCTCCCGGGCGTGGCGCGGAAGACCGCCAACGTCGTCCTCTCGAACGCCTTCGATCGGCACGAAGGGGTGGTCGTCGACACCCACGTGAAGCGGGTCGCGAAGCGGCTCGGCCTCACCGACCACGCCGACCCGGTCAAGGTCGAGCGCGACCTGATGGAGATCCTCCCGCTCGAGGAGTGGCGCCCCTTCGCTTTCCGGCTGATCCTCCACGGCCGCCGGACGTGCACCGCGCGGAAGCCCGCCTGCGGGGAGTGTCCGCTCGCGGGGCTCTGTCCGAGCGCCTTCACCTTCGGCTAGCCCCGGCGCCGGTGGAACACGCGCCCCCCATGGCGTAAGATTGGTCCCCTCATGAATCTGAACCTCCTCGAACAGCTCGTCTCGGGCTCCGGACTGCTCTACGTCGCCCTGGGCCTGCTGGCCCTGGCCACGCTGGTGGTGCGCGGGCTCTCCGCCGATCCCCACGTCCGGCGCCGCGCCCTCCTGGTGTTCTGGCTCCTGATCGCCTTCGCGGTGCTCCAGGTGGCGCTGTCGGCGATCCCCCAGTGGACCTCCGGCTTATTGACGACGCCCCAGGGAGAGCTGGTGCCGGGGCTGGTCGAGAACCCCACCTACCGCTACGGCTCGGTGATCCTCCTCTTGTTTGGGCTCTTCGCGGCGCTGATGGCGTTCACTCTATTCGTGGTGGACTATCTGCTGGCCGCCCGTCTGGGCTGGGAGGTCCCGGCCATCCTTCGCGACGTCGCGCTCGTGACGGCCTTCTTCACCGGCTCGCTGATCATCCTGAGCCAGCGCACCGAACTCAACCCCACCAGCATCTTCACCACGGCCGGCGTGGTGTCGATCGTGATCGGCCTCGCGCTTCAGGACACGCTGGGGAACCTCTTCAGCGGGCTGGCGCTCCAGACCGAGCGCTCGTTCAACGTCGGCGACTGGGTGGGCTTCGGTGAGCGCGAGGGCGTCGTGACCGACATCTCGTGGCGGACGACCAAGCTGCGGACCCGCTCCAACGACCTCGTCATCATCCCGAACTCGATCATCAGCAAGGACGTGGTGATCAACTACAGCGCCCCGACGCGGCTCCACGCCGAGCTGGCCCACGTCGGGGCCCACTACCGGCACCCTCCCGCCGACGTGGTGCGCGCGCTGGAGGAGGCGGCCGACCAGACTCCGGGGATCCTCGACCGCCCGGCCGTGGACATCCGGACCAAGGAGTACGGGGACTCCTCCGTCGTCTACGAGATCAAGTACTGGATGAAGGACTACGCCCTGGCCCCGGACATCTCGGACGAGTTCATGACCCGCATCTGGTACGCCTTCAAGCGGCGGGGGATCGAGATCCCATTCCCGATCCGCAACGTGTACCTGCGGGAGGTGACCCCGGAGACCGAGCGGGCCGAGGCCGAGGCCGACGACGAGCGGATCTTCCAGCACCTCCGCCGCGCCGAGCTCTTCGACGCGCTGTCCGACGACGAGGCCCGCGCGCTGGCGGCCCTGGCCCGGGTGGAGCCCTTCTTCGAGGGCGAAACCATCCTCCGCCAGGGCGAACCCGGCGACTCCCTCTACATCGTGGACGAGGGGCGGGTGGAGGTGGTGGTGAGCCACAATGAGCGGAGCGAGCGCGTGGCCGAGCTCGGACCGTCGGCGTTCATGGGCGAGATGGCGCTCCTCACCGGCGACGAGCGGCGGGCCACCGTCGTCGCGCTCGAGGCCACCCACTGCTTCGTGATCGACCGCGAATCGATCCGCGGAATCCTGCAGCGCAATCCGGGAATCGCCGAGCGGATGTCCGAGATCCTGGCCCGCCGGACGGCCGAGCTCGAGGCCTCCCAGGCCGTCCTGGAGCGCCGGGCGGCGGAGGCGCCGTCCGAGGACAAGCGCCAGATCCTCGGCCGGATCCGGGACTTCTTCGGCTTTGGACCGACCCCCGAGCGATGACCCGAAACGAGATCGACCGCCGCCGGTTCCTGAAGCTCCTGGGCGCCGCCCCGCTCGCCGCGAGCCCGCTGGCGGCGCTGGCCTGCGGCGGCGGGGGCGCGGCCGTGGCCGGCAGGGGAAGCGGTCCGGCCACCGGCGCCACGGTCGTCAACGACGTCCACTCGGGTCTCAATCCGACCCGGGTGACGCGCGTGTTCCGGCCGCGCACGGGCGGCGACGTGATCGAGGCGGTCCGGGCGGCCACCGCGGCGGGCCGGCCGCTGGCCATCGCGGGCGGACGCCACTCGATGGGCGGACAGCAGTTCCTCGACGACGGCTGGCTCCTCGACATGCAGGCCCTGAGCGGGGTCCGCCACTTCGACCCCGAGAACGGCTTCCTCACCGTGGAGGCGGGGATCCAGTGGCCGGAGCTCTTCGATTTCCTCGCCACCACCTGGGACTCCGACGGCCAGGGATGGGGCATCCGGCAGAAGCAGACCGGCGCCAACCGGATCTCGATCGGCGGCACGCTCTCCGCGAACGCCCACGGACGCGTGCTCAACCGGCCCCCCTTCGTCCATGACGTGGAGTCGTTCGTCCTGGTCGACGCGGAGGGCGTGCCCACCACGGTCGGCCGCGGCCAGAACGGGAGCCTGTTCCGGCTGGGCGTGGGCGGCTACGGGCTCTTCGGGGTGGTCACCGAGGTGACGCTCCGGCTCATCCGCCGCACCAAGGTGCGCCGGCGGGTGATGGAGTCCAACATCGACGAGGCGGTCGAGCTCCTCGGCCGGCGGGCCGGCGAAGGGCACCTCTACGGAGACTTCCAGTTCTCGATCGACGCCTCGTCATTCACCGGGTTCCTCCGCCGCGGGATCCTGGCGACCTACGAGCCGGTCCCGATCTCCACCGGGATCCCGCCGGACCAGCGGGCGCTCTCCCCCGAGGACTGGGAGCGGATGCTCGCCCTCGCGCACACGAACCCCGGCGCGGCCACCGAGCTGTACATCGGCCACTACCTGGGGACCGACGGCCAGGTCTACTGGTCGGACCTTCACCAGATGGCGGACTACCGCGAGGGGTACCATCGGAGCATCGACGCCCGCATCGGATCGGTCGGCAGCGAGATGATCACCGAGATCTACGTCCGGCCCGAGGAGGTCCCCGCATTCATGTCGGCCGCCCGCGCGATCCTGCGGACCTCGGAGGCGACCCCCGTCGTCTACGGCACCGTGCGGATGATCGAGCAGGACGAGGAGACTTTCCTCCCGTGGGCCAAGCGACGCTTCGCATGCATCGTCTTCAACCTGCACGTCCCGCGCACGCCCGCCGGCATCGAGCGCGCGGCTCAGGCGTTCCGCGAGCTGATCGACGAGGGACTCGAGCGAGGCGGATCCTTCTACCTCACGTACCACCGGTGGGCCACGCCGGACCAGGTGCGAGCGGCCTACCCGCAGTTCGAGGAGTTTCTCCGGCTCAAGGACTCCTACGACCCCCACGGCCGTTTCCAGAGCGACTGGTACCGCCACTACCGGGCGCAGATCCGCTGATGCCACTCTACATGGATATCCACCGGGGGATCCACGCGACCGCCGACGACGTCCAGGCCGCGCACCTCAGCGACCTGGAGGCCCAGGAGAGATTCGGGGTCAGGTACCTCAAGTACTGGTTCAACCGCGGCGCCGGGACCGTCTGCTGTCTGGTCGACGCGCCGGACCCCGAGTCGGCCCGCCAGTGCCATATCGAGGCCCACGGCCTCGTCCCCGAGAAGATGATCGAGGTCGAGGACGAGGTGGTGCAGGCGTTTCTCGGCGGGAGCGCGGACGCCGGGACCGGCCGCATGGTGGACGACACGGGCAGCTCCGACGGCGGTCTGCGGACCGTCCTCTTCACCGACATCGTGGGATCGACCGAGCTCACCCAGCGGCTGGGGGACGCCGAGGCGATGAAGGTCCTGCGGGTCCACGACATGATCGTGCGGCGCGAGATCGAAGCCCGCCGCGGGCAAGTCATCAAGCACACCGGCGACGGGACCATGGCCGCCTTCCCCACCGCGTCCACGGCCATCGAGGCGTCGATGGCGATCCAGCGCGCATTCACCGCCCACAACCAGCGGATGCCCGACCGGAATATCGAGATCCGGATCGGGATGAGCGCGGGCGAGCCGGTCGACGAGGGGCAGGATCTCTTCGGCGCCACCGTCCAGCTCGCTCGCCGGGTCTGCGACGCCGCCGGAGTCGGCGGGATCTACGTCTCGAACGTGGTGCGCGAGCTGTGCCTGGGGAAGGATTTCCGGTTCGCCGACATGGGCGAGACCCCGCTCAAGGGGTTCGCCGACCCGGTCCGCCTGCACGAGGTCGTGTGGCGGGTCACGGCTCCGGACGGGGACTCGGCAACACCGTCGCGCTGAGCGCGCGGTCCCCCTCCAGCACCCGGTCCACCACGTCCATCCCCTCCACTACACGGCCGAACGCGGTGTAGCGCCCGTCCAGGTGCGGCTGCATCGAGTGGGTGACGAACCACTGGGAGCCCTCGGTGTCCTTGCCGGCGCTGGCCATGCCGAGCGTACCACGTTCGTAGTCGAGCCGCGTGAATTCGCTGCGGATTTCGAAGCCGGGCCCACCCCAGCCGTCGCCCCGGGAGAAGTCGCCGCCCTGGATCACGAAGTTCGGGACCACGCGATGGAACGGGACGCCGGCGTAGCTGCCGTCCCGGGCGAAGCCGGCGATCGTCTGCACGGTGAGCGGCGCCTGCTCGGCATCCAGCTCGACCGCGATCCGGCCGTGCTCGGTCTCGATGACAAGCCACGGCCGCGGTCCGAGGGCGGCCAGGGCGCTCCAGTCCACCGTGCGGTCCGGTGGATCGGGTGCCGCGGGGACTTCGACCGGCTCGCCCATGAGCGCCTCCAGGGCTCCGGCGGCCGCGCGCCGCAGGGTCGCGTCCGGATGGTCGAGCGCCGCTTCGAGCGCGGGCCGCGCGGCGGGATCGCCGGCGGCCCCCAGAGCGGAGAGCACCGCCGCCATGGGCTCCAGGTCCTCCGGCGCAGTGAGCGCGCGCCACGTCTCCAGCAACGCCGCCACCGAGCCCATCGCCACGAACGCGGAGTCGGCCAGCACCTCCGCCGCGGCCGAGACCGTGCCGGGGTCGCCGCGCTCCAGCGCCGCGCGGAAGGCGGCGTAGTAGCGCTCGGGCGTGGCCGGAGCGGAGACGGATCCCCGGCCCCAGCGGGCGGCCAGCCCCTCCACCGCGGCCGTGGCGACCAGCGGACTCTCCCAGCCGGCCTCGTCCTCCAGCACCAGGAACCCGCCGCGCGTGTCCCCGTGGCCGAGAGCCCGGAGCGCCTTGGCGCGGGCGAAGGCGTTCCCCCGGTCGCGGGTGTCGAGGGCCATGAGGAACATGATCACCATGGCCTCCGCCCCGTCCCTGGCGATCGCCGGGAGCGCCTCTCCCACGACCCGCCAGTTCCCCGCCTGGGTGGCGAGGAGCGCCAGCTGGTGGACGGTTTCCGGCGGCAGGGAGTCCGCCGCCGAGAGCGTCGCCGCGGCGGCGACGCCGACGTGCGTGGACAGGTCGCCCAGCGCGGCCACCAGCACCGTCCGCGCCGGCTCCTCGGCCGTGCGCCCGGCCAGAGCGCGCGCGGCCGCCACCCGCGCCCGCCAGTCGACGGCGTCTTCGAGCCAGCGCACGATCCGCTCCGTGTCGGCGGGATCGGCGAGCCGGCCGAGAGCGGCCAGCAGGTGGATCGGGGCCGCCGGCCCGTCGGGGGCCGTCACCCCCGGAATCCCGTGCTGGAACGGATAGGCCGCGTCGAGGGCGCCCCGGACGGCGGCGGCGTGCCCGACCCACGGCTCGGTCGACGACCAGCGCCCGAACGCGTACGCCGCGGCCTCGCGCCGGGCGGGGTCGTCCGACGTCAGGAGGCCGGCCAGCCACGCGGTGGCCGGGGCGTGATGGACTCCGCGGAGCCCGAACCGGGCGATGGCCATCGCCCGCGCCC